>NZ_JABEPH010000133.1:0-14664 GCF_013004495.1 Rhizobium sp. SEMIA 4085 | reverse complement strand
CCACGGGTCACGAAGGGGGCGGCGCGCGACGCGCCGGGGGGGGGGGGGGTCGATGCGGCGGGGCGCGACGCAGACGGGGGGGGCGGTTGAGTGGCCCCGCGGTCGTCCGCAAATGTGGCGGGGGCCGTTCGCGGCACCGTCCCCTGAGCCGGGAGCCAGAGATCTGATCGGCCCCCGCCGTTTCTTACACGCACGATCCTTGATCTTAGAATCGAAGGCCCCTCCGACGAGGAGCCTTCCAGCCCCCGCTTCAAGCTCGGGGGCATTCGTCGCTGCAATCGATTCACCAGATCGATCGGCTCGACCGCTTCTACTCCGCAGCCTCTGCGTAGCTCTCCACCGGCGGGCAGGTGCAAACGAGGTTCCTGTCCCCGTACACATTGTCGACGCGGTTGACCGGGGACCAGTATTTGTCGACACGGAAGGCCCCGGGCGGGAAGCAGGCTTGTTCGCGGCTGTAGGGGCGGTCCCATTCGCCGACGAGGTCTTCCACCGTGTGCGGGGCGTTCTTCAGCGGGTTGTTGACCTTGTCCATGCGGCCTTCCTCGATGGCGCGGGCTTCCTCGCGGATCGCCAGCATTGCCTCGCAGAACCGGTCGAGCTCGGCCTTGGTTTCGGACTCGGTCGGCTCGATCATCAGTGTTCCGGCGACCGGCCAGCTCATGGTCGGGGCATGGAAGCCGCAGTCGATCAGACGCTTGGCGATGTCGTCGACCGTAACGCCTGCGCTGTCGGCCAGCGGACGCGTGTCGATGATGCATTCATGCGCGACGCGGCCGCTCTCGGACTTGTAGAGCACCCCGTAGGCGCCCTTCAGGCGGGCGGCGATGTAGTTGGCGTTGAGGATCGCAACCTTGGTTGCCTGCGTCAGGCCCTCGCCACCCATCATCAGCACATAGCTCCAGGAGATCGGCAAGATCGAGGCCGAGCCGAAGGCCGCTGCCGAGACGGCGCCTGAGCGTCCATCCGTTTCCGGGTGCCCGGGCAGATGAGGCGTCAGATGGGCTTTGACGCCGATCGGGCCCATGCCGGGACCGCCGCCGCCATGCGGGATGCAGAAGGTCTTGTGCAGGTTGAGATGGCTTACGTCGGAACCAATGTCACCGGGACGCGACAAGCCGACCATGGCGTTCATGTTGGCGCCGTCGAGATAGACCTGGCCGCCGTGCTTGTGCACGAGATCGCAGATCTCCTTCACCGTTTCCTCGAACACGCCATGTGTCGAAGGATAGGTTATCATGCAGCAGGAGAGATTTTCCGCATGCTCCTCCGCCTTGGCGCGGAAGTCGTCCATGTCGATGTCGCCGTTTTCGCGAACCTTGACGACGACGACCCTCATGCCGGCCATCTGCGCGGAGGCGGGGTTGGTGCCGTGCGCCGAGGTCGGGATCAGGCAGACGTCGCGATGGCCGTTGCCGTTGGCGATATGGTAGTTGCGGATCGTGAGCAGGCCGGCATATTCGCCCTGCGCGCCGGAATTTGGCTGCATGGAGAAGGCGTCATAGCCGGTCACGGCGCAGAGTTTTTCCGTCAGATCGTCGATCATGTCGCGGTAGCCGAGCGCCTGATCGGCCGGAGCATAAGGATGGATATCCGAAAACTCCGGCCAGGTGATAGGCAGCATTTCCGCCGTGGCGTTCAGCTTCATGGTGCAGGAGCCGAGCGGGATCATCGCGCGGTCGAGCGCGAGGTCGCGGTCGGAGAGCCGGCGGATGTAGCGGGTCATTTCGCTCTCGGCGCGATTCATGTGGAAGATCGGATGCGTCAGATATTCGCTGGTGCGCAGCAGATCCGTCGGCAGGCGGTAGCCCGGCTCGAAATCGGCGACGGCGAAATTGCCGCCGAAGGCGCGCCAGGCGGCTTCGAGCGTCGCGGGGCGCGTGCGCTCATCGAGGCTCATGCCGATCTTGGTCGTGCCAACTTTGCGCAGGTTGATACCTTCGCCGACGGCCGCGCGCAGGATGAGGCCCTGCATGTGGCCGACATCGACAGTGAGCGTGTCGAAGAAGGTTTCGGGCTCTATCCTGTAGCCTAGCTTTTCTAGGCCCTTAGCCATCAGCACGGCCTTCTGGTGGACCTGCTGGGCGATCGCCTTGATGCCCTTGGGACCGTGGAAAACCGCATACATCGAGGCCATGACGGCGAGCAGCACCTGCGCGGTGCAGATGTTCGACGTTGCCTTTTCGCGGCGGATATGCTGTTCGCGGGTCTGCAGCGACAGCCGGTAGGCGCGATTGCCGCGGGCGTCGACCGAGACGCCGACGAGACGGCCGGGCATGGAGCGCTTGTGCGCATCCTTGACCGACATATAGGCGGCATGCGGTCCGCCGTAGCCGACCGGAACGCCGAAGCGCTGCGACGAGCCGATCGCAATATCGGCGCCCATTTCGCCCGGCGACTTCAGAAGCGTCAGTGCGAGGATATCGGCCGCGACAATGGCGATCGCGCCCGTCTGGTGCAGGCGAGAGACCAGGGCGGTGAAATCGTGCACGTGGCCGTGCGTGCCCGGATACTGGAAGATGGCGCCAAAGACGTCCACCGGATCGAGATCCTTGAAGGGGTCACCGACGATGACGGTCCAGCCGAGCGGTTCGGCGCGAGTCTGGATGAGCGCGATCGTCTGCGGATGGCAGGCGGCATCGACGAAGAATGCCTTGGCCTTAGACTTCGCGACCCGCTCGGCAATCGCCATGCCTTCGGCAGCAGCGGTCGCTTCGTCGAGAAGCGAAGCGTTGGCGACGTCGAGACCAGTCAGGTCGCAGATCATCGTCTGGTAGTTCAAGAGCGCTTCCAGACGGCCCTGACTGATCTCCGGCTGGTAAGGCGTGTAGGCCGTGTACCAGGCCGGGTTTTCGAGGATGGTGCGCTGAATGACCGGCGGCGTGATGGTGCCGTAATAGCCTTGGCCGATCAGCGAAACGAGGACCTTGTTCTTGTTGGCGGTCTCGCGCAGCTTGTCGAGCGCCTCGCGCTCCGTCATCGCCGCGCCCCAGGCAAGCGCCGCCCTCTGGCGGATCGCAGACGGCACGGTCGCGTCGATGAGGCTGTCGAGGCTGTTGTAGCCGACGACGTTCAGCATGTCGCTCATTTCGGCCGGCGACGGGCCAATATGACGGCGGTTGGCGAAGTCGTAGGGCTGGTAGTCGGTAAACTGGAATTCTGTCGGCGTCGTCATTACGCGGTGAACTCCTTATAGGCCGCTTCGTCAAGCAGGCCATCGGCATCGGCCGGATTCTTGAGCTTCAGCTTGAAGAACCAGCCGGCGCCCTGCGGGTCGGAATTGACCAGCGACGGATCGGCAGTGATCGCTTCGTTGACTTCGGTGATCTCGCCATCGAGCGGACAATAGACTTCCGAGGCAGCCTTCACGGATTCGACGGTGGCCGCATCGTCATTCTTGGAAAAGGTCGCGCCCACTTCCGGCAATTCGACGAAAACGAGGTCGCCGAGCTGTTCGACTGCATAATTCGTAATGCCGACCGTCGCCACGCCGTCTTCGAGCTTCAGCCATTCATGTTCTTCGGTAAATTTCAGCATGGTTTTGTTCCTCTCTGGAAATATCTTAGCGTTTGTAGGTCGGCGTGATGAAGGGCAGGGCGGCGACCGTAGCGGGGAGATACTTGCCGCGTACCTCAGCGTAAATTTGGGTGCCAACGGCGGCATGCGAAACCGGCACATAGCCCATGGCAACCGGGCCTTCGACACTCGGGCCGAAGCCGCCCGAAGTGACCTCGCCGATCTCGGTCTTGCCTTCGGCATCCGCATAGAGCTTGGAATGCCCGCGCACCGGCGCCTTGCCTTCCGGCTTCAGGCCGACGCGGCGGCGTGTGGCACCATTATCGAGTTCGCCGAGAATGCGTGCTGCACCCGGAAAGTCCCCAGCGCGCGCTCCGCCCGTCCTGCGGGCCTTCTGCATGGCCCATTCGAGCGCCGCCTCGACCGGCGTTGTGGTGGTGTCGATGTCGTTGCCGTAGAGGCAGAGTCCGGCCTCCAGACGCAGCGAATCGCGGGCGCCGAGCCCGATCGGCTGCGCATCGGGATGTTCGAGCAACCGCCTGGCGACATCCTCCGCCTTGTTAGTGGGTACGGAGATCTCGAAGCCGTCCTCGCCGCTGTAGCCGGAGCGGGAGACGAGACAGGATACGTCGTGCAAGCGGCAGTGGCGCACGTCCATGAACTTCATCGCGGCGACATCCGCCCAGAGTTCGGCCAGCACGGCGACGGCGCGCGGACCTTGCAGCGCGACTAACGCGCGGTCGAGAAGGCTTATGTCGCAGCGGTCGCCGATGTGCTTTTGCATGTGCGCGCCATCGGCCTCCTTGCAGGCGGCGTTGACGACGACGAAGAGATGGTCATCGAGATGGGTGATCATCAAGTCGTCGAGGATGCCGCCGTTTTCGTCGGTGAAGAAGCCGTAGCGCTGGCGGCCTTCGGCGAGGCCGAGAATGTCGACCGGTACGAGGCTTTCGAGTGCGAGGGCGGCATCTTCGTATCTGCCGGACTTCGCCCTCACGACGACCTGACCCATGTGGGAGACGTCGAAGAGGCCGGCGCCGGCGCGCGTCTGCAGGTGTTCCTTCAGCACGCCGGCCGAATACTGAACGGGCATCTCATAGCCTGCGAAAGGCACCATGCGGGCACCGAGCGAAAGATGCAGCGCGTGTAGCGGAGTTTTCTTGAGGGCAGCAGTATCGTCCAACGACGCCTCCGGGGTTTGCGCGTGGAATTCCATGCGCGGGCTCAATCAGAAGGCGCGGCTACGCCTTGCTTTCGAGCCCCCTCTGTCCCTGTGCCTGAGATTGTTATCCCTTCGGCGAGCGTTTCGAGAACGCTTCTCTCCAGAGTTCCGTCTGCCCTTGCTGGTCCTTTGGCCTGAGAGTTTCCGGGGCGGTTGCTCCTTCGGCACCGGCCGTCTGTAGACCGGATTCTCCCAACAGGGTTGCGGCAATTATCCGGCGGAGCAGGCTCTTGGCAAGGGGGAATGTCGCCGCCGAACAAATTTTTGTCGCGCCGTCTTTCGACAAAGTGTTGAACTGCGTCAAATGGACTTTTGCTTTTTTCGGATAAAGTGCTTAATCGCGAAATCCGCTAATGAGGATCCAGATGATGAAAACGGGCCGAAACGCTGGCATGCTGACGCGCATTCTCTGTGCGCTGAGCTTGCTTATGCTTGGCCTTGCGCATCAGGCGCCGCAGGCGGCTGCGGCGGATGCGGACTATAATAGCGCCGCATACGTCCTGCCGGACGGCACCCAGGCCTCGCTTTGCGTGACCGCGACGGACAGCGGCGGCAAGAGGGCCCCTCTGAAGCCGAATTGCGAAGTCTGCCGGCTTACGGCTTTCGTCATCCTGCCGGTGCCGGATAACGGCTCCTGGCTGCATCTCGAGTTCGCGACGCTGCATAACCCCCCGGTTGTTGCGGACACCCCCATCGGGGTGCACGCCGTCGAACGGCCGAAGTCCAGGGCACCGCCGGTTCTGGCCTGATCTCCAGCCACCACCGAAATGACACGACAATGCCGATGCGCCAGCCATTTGCGAGCTGCAGCCGGCGAGGAGATACCCGATGGAGACAATCAAGACACTCAGCGCTGCCGCTCTGGTTTTCGCAGCCGCATTCACGGCAGCGCAGGCGCATGTCACCTTTCTTGATCCGGAAGCCCCACAGGAAAAGACGTTCCTGGCAACGCTGCAGGTACCGCATGGCTGTGACGGCAAGCCCACCAACGAAGTGCAGGTGAAACTGCCGGAAGGCTTTGTATTTGCCAAGCCGCAGCCGAAGGCCGGCTGGGAACTTGAAGTGATCAAGGGCGACTATCAGAAGACCTACGACAATCACGGCACCAAGGTGAAATCCGGCGCAGTCGAAATACGCTGGAAGGGCGGCAACCTCTCGGACGATTTTTACGATACCTTCGTGATCCAAGGCAAGGTTTCGGGCGTGGATGCCGGAACATCGCTCGCCTTTCCGGTGAAGCAGCTTTGCGGCGATGCGGCCGAGGCATGGGACCAGCTCGCAACCGATGGCGGCGATCCCCATAGGCTTAAGAGCCCTGCGCCGTTGCTGAAGGTCATTGCCGGTGACGACAATGGCCATGATCACGGCGACATGGCCGGGATGGACATGAATGCTGCAGCAGGCGGCACTATAACACTCGGCGACCTCGAAATCTCCGGCGCATTTTCGAAGGCAATGCTGCCCGGCCAGCCAGTCGGCGGTGGCTTCCTTACTGTCAAGAATAACGGCAAGACCGACGACAAGCTCGTCGTCGTTTCCTCGCCTTCCGCGGGCGAAGTTCAGATGCACGAAATGGCCATGCAGAACAATGTCATGAAGATGCGTGAACTGAAGGATGGGATTGTTATTCCGGCGGGTGGGACGGTGAAGCTAGCGCCTGGCGGCCTGCATCTGATGTTCCAGAAGGTGAAGGCGCCTTTCAAGCAGGGTGAGAGCGTGCCGGTGACGCTCACCTTTGAGAAGGCGGGCAAGATCGACGTGACGTTGAAGGTTCTCTCGGCCCAGGGAAAATAACCAGCAAACGGCCTGCGGCAGTCGCCGCGGGCCATTTGCGTTCCAAAGGTGAGAAATTCAAAAATCCTCGTAGGATTTCAATGCCTGCTGCAATCCTGCCTGCGGTTGCTTGTTGCCCTTGGCCATCAGGTCGAGCGCCACTTCGGTCGACTGAATAATGCTTGCCGTTTCGCTCAGCTCCTGATCATGTCGGCCCTTGAGCTGACGGTCTGCGATCCGGCGCGCGTCCTTTGCCGCCATGCTCGTCGGCACGCGGGGAGCAATCCTCAGCGTTTCGAATGCGGCGGCGGCCGTGCTCGCGGATATGGTGACGACCTGTGTCATAGGACGTTTGATACACATCGCCGGTTCGTGCGCGGCTAAGGAAACCATTCGCATTTTAATTGAACGGTGGGATTTCTTCTCATCCAATTGGAAACGGTCAATTCGTCAGGTAAAACCAGAACGATGATCCAGGCTCTTCTTGTCGGCGCCGGCGGCGCTATCGGCTCGCTTTTGAGATATTATGTCGGCCAATGGTCGCTGCGGCTCCTGGGGCCCGGCTTTCCGTGGGGCACGCTGATTGTCAACATCGTTGGCTGTTTCGCGATTGGCGTTTTTGCCGAAATGATCGCGCGCCGGTTCAACGCCTCCGTCGAGATGCGCCTGCTGCTTATCACCGGCTTCCTCGGCGGCTTTACGACCTTTTCGGCCTTTTCTCTGGATGCGATATCGCTTTTCGAGCGGGGCGAGGCAGTCGCCGGCGGACTTTACGTCGCCGCAAGCGTCGGGCTTTCGATTGCCTCTGTCATGGCTGGTCTAGCGCTTGTGCGCGCTTTGATCTGAAAGGCAGTTTCCGCGCGAAGAAAAATGCTCTAAAGCCACCGGCAACAGCCGCGCATGGCGCGCCCAAGATTTTCCGAAAGAACAAGAATGGCCGGAATCGAACATATCAAGGTGGATGCCGACGAGGCGGGAATGCGGCTCGACCGGTGGTTCAAGATCCATTTCCCTGGCCTCGGCTTCGGCCAGCTTCAGAAGCTCCTGCGTTCGGGCCAGGTCCGCGTTGACGGTGGACGCGTAAAGACCGACGCGCGTGTGCAGCCGGGCCAGATGGTTCGCGTGCCGCCGCTCGATGTCGATGCGAAGGTCAAGAGTGGTCCGATCGCCGGGAAGGATCTGAAGCATTCCAGCGATCACCAACTACTTCAGCGTATGGTGCTGCATGAGGACGACAAGGTGATCGTGCTCAACAAGCCCGCTGGACTTGCCGTGCAGGGCGGTTCCGGTCTGACCCGTCATATCGACCAGATGCTGGAGGCCTGGACGAGCCCGAAGGGCGAGAAGCCGCGGCTCGTGCATCGGCTTGACCGCGACACATCGGGCGTGCTCGTCATTGCCCGCACACGTGGTGCCGCTCAGAAGCTGACGGCTGCCTTTCGCGAACGCGACACCAAGAAGACCTACTGGTCGTTGGTGAAGGGCGTGCCACGCAAGCATGAGGACAAGATCTCCACATGGCTCGTCAAGGAAGCGACTGCCGACGGCGATCGCATGCGCATTGCCAAGCACGGCGAGGAGGGTGCGGATCATGCCGTGTCCTACTACCGCGTCATCGAAACGGCGGCGCAAAACCTGGCCTGGCTCGAGATGGAGCCATATACCGGCCGTACGCATCAGCTTCGTGTTCATGCGCTGCATATCGGCCATCCGATCATCGGCGATCCAAAATACTTCATCGACGACCCGAACTGGGACTTTCCCGGCGGCATCCAGAAGCGACTGCACCTGCATGCCCGTCATATCGACATCCCGCATCCTGCAGGCGGACGCCTGCGCATCACAGCGCCGCTGCCGCCGCATATGGTGCAGACCTGGAACCTTCTTGGCCTTGATCTTGCCGGTGCGGAGAGGATTGACGAATGAAGCTTGTTCTCTTCGATTGCGACGGCACGTTGGTCGACAGTGCCGCCCTGATACATGAGGTGATGGCCAGAACCTTCGTTCAATTCGGTCATTCACGGCCGGATCTTTCCAGCACCAAATCGATCATCGGTCTGACGCTCGACATTGCGATTGCCCGCATGCAGGGCAAGCTGCATGTCGATGACGAGGCGATCGCCATGACGGCTCACTACAAGTCGATCTACATGAATGTCAGGCAGGAGCCCGGCATGGATGTGCCCCTTTTCGCCGGAATAAAGCCGATGATAGACGGGCTTGCCGCACGGGAAGACATCCTGATCGGCGCCGTCACCGGAAAGTCGCGCCGCGGGCTTGTCAATGTCCTCGAAACACACGGTTTCGCGCCGCATTTCATCGTCTCGCGGACGGCTGACGATTGTCCATCGAAGCCACATCCGGCCATGGTGACCGAATGCTGTGACGAAGCGGGCATGAAGGCCGCTGATGCCATTGTCATCGGCGACGCTGTCTACGATATGCAGATGGCAAAGGCAGCAGGCGCAAAGGCAATTGGTGTATCCTGGGGTTATGCCAGCGTTGACGACCTGATTGCCGCCGGCGCCGATACTGTCGCTTACCATCCGAATGACGTGCTTGACCATTTTTGAGGTGACGCCATGCGCGACCTGCTGAACGACCTTTCCGAAGGACTGAGCCACCCCGATCCGATCCGCCGCGCGCAGATCCAGATGAAAAGGCCGCTGCCGAAACGCTTCTACAAGAACGTCACGGTTGCCGAGCGGGATGACGGCTTGGCGATCGCGCTTGACGGCAAGGTCGTGCGCACGCCCGCCAAACAGGTTCTGGCAGTGCCGACAGAGGCTCTGGCTGCGCTCCTCGCCGCCGAGTGGGATGCACAGGCGGAAGTGATTGACCCGGCGACCATGCCCGTGACACGCCTCGTCAATACCGCGCTCGACGGCGTTGCGATGGACACGCAAGCCGTCTTCGAAGACATCCTGCGGTTTTCCTCGAGCGATCATCTCTGCTACCGCGCCGAAGGACCGGAACTCCTGGTGCAGCGCCAGACCGAGCAGTGGGACCCGGTTCTCGATTGGGCGGCGAATGATCTCGGCGCGCGCTTCATCCTGATCGAAGGCGTGATGCATCACGAGCAGCCGCGCGAAGCAGTCGCAGCCTTCGACGTCACTTTGCGCAGACACGACAGTGCGCTGGCACTTGCCTCCCTTCACACGATAACGACGCTAACCGGGTCGGCCATTCTGGCGCTGGCGTTTGCCGAGCACCATCTGACCATGGACGAGGTCTGGTCGCTTGCCCATCTCGATGAGGATTGGACGATCGAGCATTGGGGCAGCGACGAGGAGGGCGAACTGCGCCGTGCCAAGCGCTTTGAAGAGTTCAAGGCAGCGGCGGACGTTTTTTTGGCGCTAAAGGCCTGAAACATATTGCTTTGGCAGCCATTATGGCGAAATCTGCGACTCCGAGCGGGAGAGGTGCGGAATTCAGCATGAATTGGTTTAGGTCGCTTTTTTGTCAGCTGGGGCTGGTCTGCGCCATGTTGACGTCCTGCATGGGCCTGACCTCCGATGAGCCCGCCGCTCCTATCTACGATGTCCGCAGTGCCGTGGTTCTCGGCGGTCCCAATACGCCGCCCGAACTGCTTTCAGGCATCGGCGACCGCATCAATGCCGCCATCAATGCTACGGTTCGGACCGAGGGCTATCGGCGAGGAGTGACAGGGCATCGGATCGATTCACACCAGAAAGACACAGGCGAAGACAGAAGAAGGGATATCGCCAAGATCAATATCGATGCGGCGTCCGTCGACGAGGGCTCGGTCATCGCCGTCAGCTCGTTCGAGGTGACCAGCACTGCCAACGATCGGGCCATGGCGGATCAGATTCTAGCGGAGGATATCGCCGCGCGGGTCCGCTCGGCCTTTAAGCTCAATACTGGCCGCGGCTGAAGATCATGCCGCGATCGAGCGGCGAGGGGAGATTTCATGAAGGAAGTTCTCGACGAGCTGGAGCGGCGCCGGGAGATTGCCCGGCAGGGCGGCGGCCAGGCGCGCATCGAAGCGCAGCACAAGCGCGGCAAGCTGACGGCACGCGAACGGATCGACCTCTTCCTCGATGAAGACTCTTTCGAGGAGTTCGACATGTTCGTGGAGCATCGCTCGACGGATTTCGGCATGGACAAGAGCCGGATTGCCGGCGACGGCGTCGTCACGGGCTGGGGAACCGTCAACGGCCGGACCGTCTTCGTCTTCGCCAAGGATTTCACGGTGTTCGGCGGCTCGCTTTCCGAGGCGCATGCCGAGAAGATCATGAAGGTGCAGGACATGGCGCTGAAAAATCGGGCGCCGATCGTCGGCATCTATGATGCGGGCGGCGCGCGCATCCAGGAAGGGGTTGCTGCGCTCGGCGGCTATGCCGAAGTCTTCCAGCGCAATGTGCTCGCCTCCGGCGTCATTCCGCAGATTTCCGTGATCATGGGCCCATGTGCCGGCGGCGACGTCTATTCGCCTGCGATGACCGATTTCATCTTCATGGTGCGCGACACCTCTTACATGTTCGTGACCGGTCCGGATGTCGTCAAGACCGTCACCAACGAGACCGTGACCTCAGAGGAACTCGGCGGCGCCTTTGTCCACACGACGCGTTCCTCAATCGCTGACGGCGCTTACGACAACGATGTCGAAACATTGCTGCAGGTCCGTCGCCTCATCGATTTCCTGCCGCTTTCCAACACCTCGCCGGTGCCGGAGATCGAATGTTACCAGTCGGTGACGGATGGGGATCAATCGCTGGACACGCTCATCCCCGCCAATGCCAATAAACCATATGACATCAAGGAGCTGATCCACAAGGTTGCGGACGATGGCGATTTTTTTGAGATTCAGGCAAGCTTCGCCAAGAACATCGTCTGCGGTTTCGGGCGCATCGAGGGTTCGACGGTCGGCTTTGTGGCAAACCAGCCGATGGTGCTTGCCGGCGTGCTCGACAGCGATGCATCACGCAAGGCCGCGCGCTTCGTGCGCTTTTGCGATTGCTTCAGTATTCCGATCGTCACATTCGTCGATGTTCCGGGTTTTCTGCCGGGCACGGCGCAGGAATATGGCGGTCTCATCAAGCATGGGGCGAAGCTGCTTTTTGCCTATGCGGAGGCGACCGTGCCGAAGCTGACAGTCATCACCCGCAAGGCATTCGGCGGGGCTTACGACGTAATGGCCTCCAAGCATGTGCGCGGCGATCTCAACTATGCCTGGCCGACGGCGCAGATTGCAGTGATGGGTGCGAAGGGCGCAGTCGAGATCATCTTCCGCAAAGACATCACCGATCCGGAAAAGATAGCGGCACACACAAAGATGTACGAGGACCGCTTCCTGTCACCCTTTGTCGCGGCCGAGCGTGGCTATATCGACGAGGTGATCATGCCGCATTCGACGCGACGCCGCCTGGCGCGCGGTCTGAAGATGCTACGCAACAAGGATCTCTCGAATCCCTGGAAGAAGCATGACAATATTCCGCTCTGAGGTGTGAGAATCTTGAATATCAAGCGAAATCAACAGGAAGTGAACGCCCGTCACCGATCCGTGTATTCTTTCCGGTCGTTTAGGAAATTAACGCTCGACTGTCTTATCTCAAGGGAGAGCCCAAATGTCCGGTTTCGAACGTCTCAGCGCCTATCAACCCTACGCGCTGGCCGCTCTTAGGATCATCACTGCGCTTCTGTACATCGAGCACGGCACGATGAAGTTGTTTGAATTCCCGATCCCGCAAGGGGAGGGCGGCCCGCTTCCGCCGCTCATGCTCGTGTCGGCGCTTCTGGAATTCGTCGGCGGGCTGGCAATTCTCGTCGGTTTTCTGACACGTCCGATCGCTTTCATCCTGAGCGGCCAGATGGCTGTTGCCTATTTCATGGCGCATGTGCCGCTGGGCTTCTTCCCGGCCGTCAATCAGGGCGAATCGGCGATCCTCTACTGCTTCATCTTCCTGTTCCTGGTTTTCGCCGGTGCAGGCGCCTTTTCGGTCGACAAGCGCAACGCCTGAGAAGAATGCCGCGGGTTCGTCCCGCGGCATTCATCGTTATACAGTGAGCTTAAGTCCGACAATGCCGGCGACGATGAGTGCGATGCAGCCGAGGCGGGCCGCGGTGACGGGGTCGCCAAGCAGCCAGATGCCGAGCAGCACCGTTCCGACGGTGCCAATTCCGGTCCAGACCGCATAGGCCGTACCGATCGGCAGCGTTTTGACCGCCAGACCGAGCAGTACGATGCTGATCACCATGGAAATGACGGTCAGGACCGTCGGCATGGGCCGCGTGAAGCCATCGGTGTATTTCAAACCGATTGCCCAGCCACATTCAAAAAGACCTGCAAGAAACAGCAGAAACCAAGCCATCTTACTCTCCGTTTCAAAGAGCGAGGCCGTCCCCGCGACGTTTGAGCCCGCAGGGGAGCGGGCGCCGCAGTCGTCTGCGTTGGTGCTCATATGCGCAGTTTGACTGCCGTTGCAAGGTAGGAATTGGCATAGCTGCAATGCCACCGTTTCTTGCGTTCCTTATCCAAGCCGCTCGGCGTGCCACGTCAGGTGATTATCCATGAAGGTGGAGATGAAATAGTAAGAATGGTCGTAGCGCTCATGCATCCGCAGCGTGAGCTTGATATCCGTGCCCTTGATCGCCTCTTCAAAAAGCCACGGCCTCAGGCCGTTGTCGAGGAAGCCATCAGCCTTACCCTGATCGATCAGAAATTCCGGGAAGCGTGCGCCGTCGCTTACCAAGGCGCATGCGTCGTACTTGCGCCAGGCCGCACGATCGGAACCTAGATACTTTTCGAATGCCGGCGCCGACCAATCGGCGGTCGACGGCTCGACGATCGGCGCGAAGGCCGAGCAGCTCCTGAAGCGACCCGGGTTCCTCAATGCGATCGTCAGTGCCCCATGACCGCCCATCGAATGGCCGAAGATGCCCTGGCGGCCCATGTCGATGCGAAATTGCTGGGCGACGAGGGCCGGCAGCTCCTCGGTGATGTAGGTGTACATCCGATAGTGGTCTGCCCAGGGCTCTTCGGTGGCATCAAGATAGAAGCCCGCGCCTTTGCCCATCTGCCAGTTGGTGAGCTCGTCGGGAATATCATTGCCGCGTGGACTAGTGTCCGGGCAGACGATGATCAGGCCGAGCTCGGCCGCCATGCGCCGGTACTCACCTTTTTCCATGACGTTGGCGTGCGTGCAGGTCAGCCCGGAAAGATACCACAGAACCGGGCAGGGCTCCTTGATGGCCTTCGGCGGCGCAAAGACTGCGAAGGTCATCTCGCATTTGCAGGCTTCGGATTCATGCGAATACACGCCCTGCATGCCGCCGAAGGCGGTCGCCTCGGAAATGATGTTCATTCTTGATCTCCCGTTCCTGAGGCTGCCGCCTTGGCGCGACGGCAAAGCCGGTCGAAGGTTTCGAGGAACCGCGAACGGTCCTTCGGGCTGAAGGCGGCATTGTAGCCCTTGCTTTCGCCGGTTTCCCGCAGGTGCGCGCCGAGATCGCGCATGGCGCTCGCCATGCCGATGTTTGTGTCGTCGAAAACGCGCCCGGTGGGGCCGCAAACCAGTGAACCACCCGCAACGCACCGCACGGCGAGCGGCACGTCCGCAGTCACCACAACGTCGCTGTTGGTTGCGTGTTCCGCAATCCAGTTGTCGGCGGCATCGAAGGCATTGGAAACGATGACGTTACGGACCATAGGATCACGTGAGGGCCGCAGGCCGGAATTGGCGACGAAGGTCACCTTGATGCCGTGGCGTTCGGCAACCTTCAGGATTTCCGGCTTCACCGGGCAGGCGTCAGCATCGACATATATTTGCGGCATTGTCGTTCGTTTCTAATCGTCGAAATAACGATGGTAGTCTCGTGCCGCATTGAAAATGCGGATCAGTTCCACGCCTGCGCCTTCCGGCATCGGATCGTAGATGATGATTGAGTCCAGAACTGGAACATCCTGATGCTTGGATATTTCGGAAAGCGCTGTAGGTTGAGAAGCGGGTTTCAGCAAAGATTTGATATCGCCTTTCCAATTCTACCGACACGAGATCAATACAGCACCACGCCGCGGATGCTTTGACCGGAATGCATGAGTTCGAAGCCCTTGTTGATGTCTTCGAGCGGCATCGTATGGGTGATCATCGGATCGATCTGGATCTTGCCTTGCATGTACCAGTCGACGATCT
>NZ_JABEPH010000132.1:0-14767 GCF_013004495.1 Rhizobium sp. SEMIA 4085 | reverse complement strand
CAGTGATACTCCTCAAGCCGCCAAGCCGACTGGGGTTTTCTGGAAGTCGACAAAGCCGGGCAGCGCCTCGACACGGTTTGGTCAGGCGCGGATGTTTGAATAGTTCTTGAGATCCACGTCGTCCTCCGGGGCGCGGGCTACGTGATGAACGTCAGCGAAGAACGCAGGCCGCGAGATACTCACGGCGACGTCCGGGCAATGACGTCTCTTATAGTTCGAGGCGCTTGAAGGCTTCCGCAGGCGCATCGTTTGATCGCATGAGGGCCTTCATCAACTCAAACATCCACCGTTCCCGCGCGGGATCGTGAAGGGGCGTCTCCTGCCCGGGATCGATCGTCAGATCATAGAGACGCGTTTGTTTCTCAAGCAATGCTCCAGGCCCATAATTGTCGAACATCGGCGATCTTTCGGTCACCGGGACCCGCAGCAGAGGAACATCCTTGGTCCACGAAAACGGCTTGGCTAACGTCGCCCCTGATAATTCTTCCGGCGTGAACGGCCGCGTTATGTGCGTAGGCATAACTGTATACTGATAGATATCCTGCTTCAGGAGATCGGCTGGAAACCTGTGGTAGGGATAGCGGCCATCGGGTACGTTGACCGCGCCGCCGAAATAGACAACGATAACCGCGTCCTTGGACTTCGGCTTCAGAAGCGATTCTCCCTCTGTCTCAGGCGGAGCATCTACTCCGAATATATCGAGAAATGTCGGCCCGACGTCGATGGACTGGGTCAGCCGGTCAATCCTTCCCGCAGCAGGCTTGCGTGGATCATGGATGAACAAGGGGATGTGTACGATCTCCTCGTACATGTTCATACGGTTCTTGGCCCAAAAATCGTGTTCCCCGAGAAGGAACCCGTGATCGGTTGTGACGATGAGAGCGGTGCCTTTCCACATATCGTGGGTATCGAAGTAATCGAGCAGCTGGCCGAGCAGAAAATCGCATAGCGACACGATCGCGTAATAGTTCGCTCTGAGTTCATCAGCTTCTTCCGGCAGCTCCTCGACCCGTCCATAGCGGGGCCAATCACGGATGGGCCCATTCCATCCGGTTTTGAAGGGTTCCTTGAAGCGCTCCGGCGCGAAGAAGGGTTCGTGCGGATCGAATGTTTCGATCTGTAGGAGCCAGTCATCAGCCTCGCGATTGAGATCGAGAAACTCCAAACCATGCGCAAAGCACTGCACAGAGGGAAAGTCCTTTTCTTGCCTGATGAATTCTCGATTGATCATGTATGGCCCGTACTTGCTGATCGGGCCGCCACCGGTCTGCGCTTCGTGATATTTCTCCCGAAGACGCTCCCAATGGGGCTGCACCATTGCCTTCCACGGATCCGACTCCTGACCTCTCACGAACTCGAAGGTCGTATACCGATTGTGATAGGTCGCGCCGCCGTCTTCCCAATAATGGTAGTGATCGGTGACCAGGTGGCTATGCACGCCCTTCTGCTTGAGAAGCTCTGGAAAGGCATTGTCAAATGGTTCGAGAGGCCCCCAACTGCGATGCAGAAAAGTCAGACGCCCTGTCAGGAGATCCCGCCGTGCCGGCATGCAGGGCAGCGAGCCTACATAATGCTTGTCATAGACCATCGAGCGCCCGGCAAGGCGGTCAAAGTTTGGCGTGGGTATTCGAGATCCGCCGTAGCAGCCGAGCATGTGGCGATTGAGGGAATCGAAGAGAACAAAGACGGTTTTCATTGGCAATCTCCTCTTACGCGGTTGCTCCCGACGACAAGCGCAGCCAGCCCGCGCCTGGGCGGTGCATGGCAGTCTGGCTAGTCCGTCACCGGCGCCAGGTCCTCGATCTCCATGATGAATTCAAATTCCCGGGCAAGCCCCGGCGAATAGGCGACGACCGGGCCGCCTTCGAACAGAAGAGCCGATAACGCGGGCATGGCGACTTTCGCGCCCGCTTCGAAAGCGATCAGTGCGCCTGCGAGCATATCCCATGCGTTCAGATGCCGCTCGTAATAGAGATCAGCCGCACCCTCGGCGACACGTAGGAGGTCGATCGCGGCCGCGCCCATGCGGCGGTAGTCCATGCCGCGCTCATGCAGGCGCCGGGAGACGGAAAGGTGCTCGTCGAAGCTCGTTTTGCGCGAATGGCCGAGGATGCAGATGGCATTGGCCGGATCGCTCGTCGCTGCCGCACGAATGGGTGTCCCCTCGCGAAACGCGCCCCTGCCGCGGATTGCCGAGACAACAGAATCCTTGGCGGCATCGTAAACGACGCCGATCTCCAGGCGGCCTTCGGCGCAAAATGCGATCGAGACGCCCCAGTGGGGGAGGCCTCGAATGTAGTTCGTCGTACCGTCGATCGGATCGACCACCCAGGTCCCAGTGCTGCCGGCTCCGCCGCCGGTTTCCTCACCCACAAAGGTGTCTTGCGGGAACAACCCGAGCAGCCCGTCGCAAATGGCCCGCTCGGCATTGCGGTCGGCGACGGTCACGAAATCCTGCAGGCCCTTGTTTTCGACCTTCAATCCCGAACCCTTTTCCGCGCGGAAGCGGGCCGCCTCGCGGCCAACGTGACGTGCGATTTCTATCGCAGCCGCAGCGCGAGCCTCAAGGGCGGAGAGATCGAATGCGGAACTCATCAGGCAGTCCTTCTCTTGATCAACGAAACGGGCGTGAATTCTACGCGCGCCGTCATATCCGGCTTAGCCATGCGGCTCATCAGCAGGCCGATCGCCTGGTCGGCCTGAAGGTCGCAAGGCTGGCGGATGGTTGTGAGCTCATAGGCAGCCCAGCTTGCCTGGGGGATATTGTCATGGCCGATCACGCGCATGGCGGGCCCGTCTTCGCGGCTGCGGCCCGACATCAGACGGTCAATCACGCCGCAGGCCATGTAGTCGTTGGCGCAGAAGACGCCGTCGATTCCCAAGGAGATGAGCCCGGATGCCGCGTTAAAGCCGCTTTGATAGTCGTTTAGGGCGACGGTGAAGAGCTGCGCCTCGAGGCCGCGCTGGCGGCAGCGGGCAAGGAAGGCCTCGCAGCGGCGGCGTGCCGTGTAGGAGACGGAGGACGCGGCAATTGCGGCGAGACGCTTGGCGCCTTTATCGACCAGGTGATCGGCGGCCAGATTTCCTGCGGTGTGGTCATCGGAAATGATGCGGTCGACAAAGGGAATCTCGTCGCCCTTGTTGATCAGCACGATCGGCACACCCTCGGCGGCGCACTGCTCGCAGATTTCCGTCGGCGGCGCGTCCGATGTCACGATTACGCCGGAGACGGCATAATGCAGAAGCTGACCGATGACGGTCGAGGTATCCGCTTCCTTGGAGGTCGGCAACAGGATCGGACGGAAATTGCGGAAAATGAGCGTACGCGCCAGATGTTCGATCTGAAGCGTGCGGAATGGGTTGTCGAGCCCGGCGGCGACGACGCCGACGAGATCGGAGCGCTTGTTCGTCAGGCTCCGGGCGAGGTAGTTGACGCGGTAGCCGAGCTCCTTGGCCGCTTGATAGACCTTTTCGCGAGTCTTCGGCGAAACGCTCGCATCCGGCGTGAAGGCGCGCGATACGGCCGCGCGCGAGACGCCCGCCACACGCGCCACGTCGAAGGACGTTACTCTGCGCGGACCTTTATCCTTGTCTGCCAAACTTACTTTCCCCACCCGGCACGTTGCGCATCATATCGGGCTGATCCGTGCAGATACCCAGCACCGGCAGCTTCATGATCTCATCGAGGATCGGCCGTCTTTCCTCATGCCACAAAACGATCTCGCGGCCTCGTGCGAAGGCGCGCTCCATCAGTGCCGGGGTGACCAGGTCCTGCGGCCGCTCGCCGGCGCGTTCCCAGCAAAGATGCAAGATATCGGCATCCGCCTCGTCGCCGATGACGTGCGGGTTATCGCCGACGCGAACAAGCACAGACAGCGGATAGTCGCAACCGGCTTGGCGAAGCGCGCGCACCTGTGCGGTGTCGAAGGAGCCGAGGCAGGCGAATCGCTGGCCCTTTTCGAGCAGTTGCTGCCAGCAGGCGAGGCCGCTTCCCGGTGCTTTCAGCTCAACATAGAGCCCGGTCCCGGTCTCGCGGGCAAGGTCGGCGACCGCCTCGAAGGTCGGGACGTCGACGCCGTCCAGTGCGGCAAGCTCGGTTGCCATCATCTTTGAAATACGCTTGCCCACGCCGTAGACGCGCTCGAGATGGTCGTCATGGGAAACGACGACGACGCCGTCCTTGGTCAACTGCGTGTCGAGCTCCCACATTTCTGCCCCGAGGTCCGCCGCCAGGCGGAAGGCGGCGAGCGTATTTTCGCGGGCATACCCGCTTGCGCCTCGATGGCCGATGCACA
The DNA here is from genome assembly GCF_013004495.1 of Rhizobium sp. SEMIA 4085. Lineage (NCBI taxonomy): Bacteria > Pseudomonadati > Pseudomonadota > Alphaproteobacteria > Hyphomicrobiales > Rhizobiaceae > Rhizobium > Rhizobium sp. SEMIA 4085. Next base: position 10,472 of record NZ_JABEPH010000132.1, on the reverse strand, counting down.
GAGGCAGCCGGCCCCTGCCGGCGGGCCAGCCGTAACGCTCGAAGAAGGCTGAGAAATCGCGTTGCATCAGAGCCTCCGTCCGTTTTCGTCGAAAATGAACACGTTGCGGCTGTCGATTGCCCAGGTGACCTCGTCGCCGATCTTGATGTCGTGACGGACAGGCTGGATGGAGCGCAGCAGTGGTCCCCCAGCAATCCGCACGTCATAAAGATTTTCCCGGCCCTGCGTTTCGGCGAAGTTCACGACGCCTGTGACCGGCACGTCGCCGGTTGGATTGTAGTGCTCCGGCCGCACGCCGAGCGTCAGCTTGGCGCCATCCGAGGCGTCAACGCAAGCGGGGAGTGGAACTTTGATCTCGCTGCCTGGAATGGAGAAGACACCCTTTGCAGCCACGCCATGCAGGAAGGTGATCGGCGGGTTTCCCAGGAAGCCGGCAACGAAGGCGGTGCGTGGGTCGTTATACATCTCTGCCGGTGTTGCGATCTGTATGATCTCACCTTCTTTCATGATGGCGATGCGGTCGCACATGCTCATGGCTTCCACCTGGTCGTGGGTGACCAGGATCGCGGTGATGCCCGTCTCGCGCTGGATGCGACGGATTTCCGAGCGCATCTCCAGCCGGAGCTTTGCGTCGAGATTGGCGAGTGGCTCATCGAGAAGCAGGACGTCCGGTTTGCGGATCAGCGCGCGGGCGAGCGCCACGCGCTGCTGCTGACCGCCGGAAAGCTCAGAGGGGCGACGGCCCATCAGGTTGCCGATCTGCACGAGAGCGGCGATGCGGTCGACCTCCTTGCGGATGTCGGCTGAGGGTATTGCCTTGACCTTCAGCGGAAAGCCGATGTTTTCGGCAACCGTCATGTGCGGATAGAGCGCGTAGGACTGAAACACGACGCCGACATTACGCACCTGGCTCGGGAGATCGGTAACATCGCGGTCGCCGAAGAGGATGCGGCCCCCGGTCGGGCGATGGATGCCGCAGATGGCAAAGAGCGTCGTCGACTTGCCGCAGCCTGAAGGACCGAGCAGGGCCAGCATCTCGCCGTGGGCCACTTCCAGGTTCATGTTTTCGATGACCTTGGTGGCGCCGAAGCTCTTCGAGAAATTGTCGAGGAGGATTCGCATCAGCCTTTGCTCCCGCCGCCATAGATATTCATGAGATATTTGTGGAAGAATCCGTAAAGCAGCAGCACCGGGATCACGTAGAACACGCCTACCGCCTTGAAGGTGCCGAAGTCGAAATTATTGTCATCGGCGATCAGCCCCGAAAGGTAGACCGACAGCACCTGTACCTGACCGCCTGGGGCCAATACCTGCGGCAGGATGAATTCTCCCCAGCTCGAAAGGAAGGAGAAGAGCGCCAGCGCCATGATCGCCGGACGCACCTGCGGCAGCACGAGACTGCGCCAGACCCGGAAGCGCGAGGCGCCGTCGACGACGCCGGCCATTTCTATCTCCCAGGGCACGCTGTCGTAGAAGCCTTTCATCAGCCATATGCCGAGTGGCAGGTCGATCGCGGCCTTCACAAGGATGACGCCGATCAGTGAATTATAAAGGCCGACCATCTGCAGTACGATGAAGATCGCGATGATGAGTGTGACCGACGGGAAGGCGTGCAGCACCATGACGCCGGCAAGGAAGAAACCGCGGGCAGGCACGTTCAACCGCGATAGCACATAGCCCGCCATGGAAGAGACGAGGAGTACGACGGCCGTCGTGCTCGCCGTGAAGATCAGCGTGTTCAGCGTCACCAGCCAGATGTTCGGCCTTCCAGGCGGCGTCTGCCAAAGGAATGTCCAGTGCCGCAGGGTAAGCGTATCCGGCATCAGCGCGGCCGGTTGCTTGTCGGTGACCGTATCGATGAAGAGATAGGCATACATCAGCACCAGCGGCAGGCTGACGATGGCGAGTGCCAGAATGACCGGCCAGGTGCGGTAGTTCGCCGAGGGCTGGGATTTCTCCGCCATGATCAATCCTCGATGAGCGGCCGCGCAACCAGCGTGGCGTAATTGAAGACACGCAGATAGGCGAGCGACAGGATGATGCCGATAATCACGAGGACGAGCGCCATAGCGGCGCCAAGGCCATATTCCAGATTGCCGGCATAGTTGTTGAGCGCCGTGTGATAGGCGGCAAGCGACCAGACTTCGGTCGCCTTGCCCGGCCCGCCGCGCGTCGAAAGGAGGATTTCGTTGAAGGAGGCAAGCAGCGACAGCGTCTGGTAGCAGGTGACGAACAGGATCGGCCAGCGCATCTGCGGCAGGATGATGTAGCGGATTTGCTGCCAGCGGCTGGCGCCATCCACCTCGCTTGCGAAGAACTGGCTCTTCGGGATCGCCTTCAGCGCCGAGGAAAAGACCAGCATGCCCATCGAAGCACCGATGAAGCCGTTAATCAGCACCACGAAGAGCCAAGCGTTATAAGCGTTGTCGAGAAGATAGTTCTTCGGCGCGTAGCCGAACTTGCCCATGAAGGTGGAGATGAAGCCGGTATCCCAAGCGAGCCATTTCCACATCAGCACGTAGATAACGACGGGCGTGATGCGCGGCAGGAGCCATACGGACCGAAAAATCGTTGCCTGCACGTTCGGCATGTAGTGAGTCCAGATCGCGAGGAGCATGGCGTAGCATGTGTTGAAGAGCACGAGCACAAGTGCGACGTAGAGCAATGTGTTGAAAAGGATCTGCGCCATGTCCGGTGACGAGGCGATGCGCGAGAAGTTTTCCGTCGTCCAGCTCCAGCCGGTATAGGTCGCGCTGGCGAGGCCTTCCTTCTCTTCCGGCGTCATCTTGAAGCCGAACTTGTCGAGCGAGGCGAAAAGGTCCTCCTTGCTCGAGAAACGCAGATTGGCAACGGAGCGGTTGAACTGCTCTGAGATTTGCTTGACGTCACGGGTCGACGGCCGGTCGGTAAGATCCTTGATCATGCGCTCGGCTTCGCGGCGCGAGGAGAAGACCTCACCGAGATGTTTTTCGCGCAGCTCCCTAGCGATGCCAGGCTCAAGCGCAAGGCCCTCGACGCCCTTGATACCCTCTTCGTCGATCGCGTAGCGCGGCTCGGTAAGCTGCTGCACGACCTCCGGCATCTCGTCCTTGAGCGCGATGAGAGAATTTGGGGCGATCTGGTAGGCGCCGCCCGAAATGCCCGTGGCGGTCGTCATGTTCGTGAAGGAAAAGACGGCGGTTAGCACTACCGGCATCAGGAAGAACAGCACAATCATGATCGCGGCCGGTGCGATCATTATGAGCCCGAGCGTTCTGGACGATCTCATGAAAGCCTCCGCAAAATGTCCGGGCGGATGAGGCCGCCCGGAGGCTTGCTTGCGCTTAGCGGATGATGATTTTGTCGCCGAGCGTGCCCTTCAGCTCGCCTTCTACGTCGTTGACGGCAGCATCGACGCTCTTGGCGCCTGTCCAGGAGGCCTCGAGGCCCTTCCACATGATGTTCCAGTAGGTGCCGAAATCGGCATTGTTGGGCATCGCGTTGGCGTAGGGCAGAAGCCGCTCGGTGGCTTCACGCGTCCAGCGGTCGGAGGAGTAGAGCTCGATCTCGGTTTCCGACTTCGAAATGCCGAGATGAGCGGACTTGACCGCATGCAGCACATTGATGCGCGGCTCGGAGGCGATCTTGATCAACTGGGCGGCAATCTCGGTGTCGTCCTTGTCGTGGCCCGAGGTCAGAAGATAGACGAGCGGATGCGTCAGCGTGTTGGCTTTGCCACCTTCGCCGGCTGGGATCAGCGTGAAGATGACGTTGCCGAAAAAGTCCTTCAGGCCTTCCTGGTTGACGTAGCGGGCATAATGCCAGGTGCCGCCGTGCCAGATCCCCGCCTTGCCGGAAGCCACTTCCTTCCACCACTGGTCGGCCGGCATCCCGATATGGTTCTTCTTGGTTACACCGTCCTTTACAGCGTCGGCGAAGAACTGGTACGCGCGCTGCATCGCAGCTTTGTCGAAGACCAGCTTGCCGTCTTGTTCCATCGTCCCGCCGAAGCTCGTGTAAAATTGCCAGAAATCCGGACCGTTGGTGTAGCGCGGGTAGAAGCCATAGCCTGGCTGCACGAGGCCCTTGTCCTGCATCTTCTTGGCGTCTTCCAGCAGGTTCTTCATCGTGTAGCTGCCGTCCTGGACCTTCTGCGGTAGAGCGTCGAGATCAGCATCGTTATAGCCGATCGCCTTCATGTGAGGCTTCCAGAAGAACATCGGGCGGGACTCGGCGTCCTGCGGGATGCCGTAGACCGTGCCGCTGAAGGAGGCAATGTCCATTAGATTTTCATAGATGTTGTTAAGCGGCCAGGAATCGAGGTCGACATAGTCCTCAATCGGCACGACCAGGCCGGACTGTGCCCAGGGGCCAATGTCCTCGTGGCCGGTGACGACGATGTTCGGAGCGGTTTTCGCCTCGGCGGCAAGCGTCATCGCCTGCTTGAAGTCCTCCCAACCGCTATAGGCCTTTTTCTCGACCTTGATCTTGAGTTCTTCGCCCTTGATAGCAGCTTCCCGCTGAAGCTGCTCGGCTGCAATTTCGATTGCATCGAGGCGATAGACGTCGTTTGGGCCAGTGCCGCCGGCCCAGACGGTAACGGTCAGCTCCTTGGCAAAGGACAGGGCGGTCGTCGAGGCTAGGATGGCGGCCGCGACGGTCATGCACTTCAGTGTCGGCAGAATAGTCATCTCTTCATCTCCCCAGAGATTGGTGCGAGCCTCTTGGCGGGCCAATCACCATTGCTGACGGCCGGCCCGGAGATCCCATGAAAAGCGCGAACGGTTTCCGCTCTAGGGGATTTGCGTAACGACCGCGTGACAGATTGAGCACGTGTGCAAAATTATTATGACTCGGCGGAAAAACATTGCAAGCGGCGTTTCGCAGAGGGCCGAATCCGGCTTCGAAACACCGCTCGAATGCGAATGGAACACTATTCGCTGGGGATCGGTCACATCCCGTTTCCCAGTCAGCCGGCTCCAAGCGGGATTCCAGCAGACGCCTTGTGAGTGTTCAACGAAGATGGTCTGCCTGGAGCTTCCCGGTGCTTGTTCTGCGCAATCAAAGACGCATCATCGATTTGTAGTTCTTGATAGAACCTCATGACGATCGAACCGGCGACGGCCCTTCCTTGTATCGAATGGGTCCGCGTTACCTTCGACAGGAGAACAGAATCGCGCTGCGGATGATCCAACCATCCGGTCGCCTTGCCCAGAACCCACCGTTTCGCTGTGGTGCGGCTGTCCTATTCCGGTCATGACCGCTGTCGTGCAAATCTCGTCCGGCAGGTTGGCCAGCCGGGTTTTGCGCAATGGTTGCTATTTTATTGAGAGTCATCAAGCAAAGCTCGGACAAAGCCCGTTTCGGCTACTTCGATCGTTCCCTCGGGCAACTTCAGGACGCGGTCGATGGCGATACCATAGAGCCTGAGGCGATCATCGAGCATCTTCGCGGCCTGCTCGATATTGCCCTCGCGGCTCTTTAGCAGGGCCTCGTGCATCACGCTGCCGAGGGAAAGGCGAAAGAGCAGAAGCATCTCTGCGAAGGCTTCGGGATCTGGTGCATCAAAGAGACCCTCCTCTGTTCCCTCCTGGAGAACATCGGCTAAAAGCGGGACCACGATGCGGGTCACAGCCTGATCGATGCGGTGAAACAGCACAATGTTTTCTGGACGGAAGATGACATCGAATACTGTTCGCAGTTGCGGGGCAAGCTCGACCTTGAGACGCCGCGATCCGGCGAACAACGTGTTCAGTCGTCCCACGGCGTCGAGCGTAGGATCGTCGAGGAGCGGTCGAATCTCTTCAAGGCTTTTGCGGGCAAGGCGGGCGGCAAATGCTTCAAGCAGCGCCTCCTTGGAGGGAAAATAGTGATAGAAGGCGCCCTTCGACACGCCTGCTTCACGAATGATGTCGTTGATCGTGGTATTGTCGTAGCCATGGGTGAAGAAGAGCCGCTGAGCGCAATCCAACAATTCGCCCGAGCGGATTTCTGGGTTTTTTTTGACACGCATGCGGCGCTCGTTTCTGACCAGCGGAGCGGAATTCGATGCTGCGGCCGAATTCTTCAGCTGTATCATAGACCGACGGTCGGTCTGATGCTATAGGGTTCGCAACAGCAGCAGTTCAAGGCAGATGGTGTGAAACCGTTCCGCTTGCTTTCCGTTGTCGTCGCCCTCTCCGTGGCAGGCGGTTTGGCTGCTTGGTACGTTTGGCGCCCCATCCCCGTATCGGTCGTCGTCCCCTCGCGTGGTAGTGCTGCCGAAATCGTCTATGCCAGTGGCGTTGTCGAACCTGTGACTTGGGCAAAAGTCACGCCGCTGGTGCGCGAACGGATCGTCGAGCAATGCAACTGCGAAGGTGCAGCCGTAAAAAAGGAAGACATACTTGCTCGCCTCGATGATAGCGAGGCGAGGGCGGCCCTTGCCGAACTCGAGGCGCGGCTCGCGCTGGCGGAGCAGGAATTTCGGCGCTACAATTTGATGCTGGAAAAAAACACCGCAGCCCAGCAGTCAGTCGACCGGGCAAGCAGTGAGGTGGAGCAGCTCAAGGCGCTGGCCGCCGGCCAAAGAGCGCGCCTTGACAGCTATATCATTCGCGCTCCGATCGATGGTGTCGTGCTACGCCAGGACGGCGAGGTGGGCGAGGTCGCCGATCTCGGAACGGCGCTCTTCTGGGTCGGAGAACAAAAACCGCTGCTCGTGGTGGCCGATGTCAACGAGGAGGATATTCCGCTTGGTCTCGATCAAATGCGGCAGGCGATGGCAGCCTATGATGCGGTCCTTCCCACCGTTTCCGACAAGCTGCCTTCCAGCATTTTCGAAGGTGATACCCGCGCGAAAATTCTAGGCAATTTCGGCGTCGGCTACAATCACATCGATATCGCCGCCGCCAAGGCGAAAGGCGTCTTGGTCACCAATACGCCCGGCGTTCTCACCGATTGCACCGCGGACATCGCCATGCTGCTCCTGCTCGCCGTTGCCCGCCGGGGCGGGGAGGGCGAGCGCCAGCTTCGCAGCGGCGCGGGGCAGGGGTGGGGCCCGGCGCCCCTGATTGGCACAAAGGTGGCTGGCAAGACGGTCGGGATCATCGGATTCGGCCGCATCGGCAGGGCCTTTGCACAGCGCTGCCATTTCGGTTTCGGGATGGACGTCGTCTTCTTCAATCGCTCGACGATCGATGCCGCGGAGGCTGCGCGATACGGGGCTCGCCAGCTGGCGACGATGGAGGAGGTGCTGGGCGCTTCCGATTTCGTTTCGCTCCATTGCCCCGGCGGTGCGCAGAACCGGCATCTGATGAATGCACCGCGCTTTGCGGCGATGAAGAAAGGCGCGTTTCTGATCAATACGGCGCGCGGCGACGTGGTCGACGAGGCGGCATTGATCAGTGCCCTTCAGGGCGGCAGCATCCGCGGCGCGGGGCTCGACGTCTATGAAGCAGAGCCGCAGGTGCCGGAAGAGCTGAAGTCGATGGAGAATGTCGTCCTGCTGCCGCATCTAGGCAGCGCGACGGAGGAGACCCGAACGGCAATGGGCATGAAGGTGGTGGAAAACATCACCGCCTTTTTCGACGGGCGCGAGCCGCCCGATCGCGTCGTTTGATTTCGTTCCCTTTGGCGCAGGATGACCTATCGCGAGAGCTGCCGATCGGGCTCGCTTGTTGCAATCTTCCTGCCATGATCGCTCAAGCCGAACAGGACACGTGCCGGGCCAGGCACCAAGTCGACACTAACGGCGAAGAGCACCGAAAGCAGGATGGTGGCGGCCGTGACGATCGAATAGCTCACGGCGACCGGCATATCGAGTGGCAGGACATAGTACAGCGCGGCTACCGTTACGGTTTGATGCACGATGTACAGCGGGAATACCAGCCGGTTCAGCCCAGACAGCTTTTCGCTGGGCTGATTGAAGTGACGCGCCGCAAATCCAACGAGGGTCAGGATCATGCTCCAGGCCAGCAAGAAGATCCCTGCCTTGAATAGCGGCGTATTTTGCGCGTAGCTGCCGATCGCCTCGTCCTCCGGCACCAGCCAGGCGTAGCGATAGAGCAGCCCGCTTGTCACCAGGGCGATCGCAGCACTGACGAATCGCCGGCCGATGATCGTTTCGATTAGAGCACTGTGATGGCGGGCCATGAGGAAGCCCAGTCCGAACCAGCTTGCCCAAACGGCAAACCACGCACCGTCATTGTAGAGGGCATTCGTTTGCTTCGGAAAGAAGGGCGAAAGCGCCAGGTTGAGTGCAAGCGGCAGCAGGAAAAAGAGGTAGATGAAGCCGGTTTTCGAAGTGCGTTCGAACCAGGCTGCGATCTTGTTTCCCGGCTGTACCAGGTATCCGAAGATCGGATAGCAGATCACCGACATGACCAGCAGATAGGCGACGAACCACATATGCGCCCACGTGAAGTTGCCCTTGGGGTAGCGACCTTCGGTGAAGTAGCGGGTCGTCCAGAATTCGAGAAGTGAACCCTGATAGCCATTCTCGTACATTCGTTCGTACCACACCTGCGGCACAACGATCACTGCCATGGCAAAGAGGAGGGGTATTAGCAGACGAAACGTGCGCTTGCGCAGGAAGGACAGGCTGCCTGCCGAGCCGAAGGTAAAGGCCGCTCCCATGCCCGAAACGAAAAACAACAGCGCAAGCCGCCAAGCGCGCGGGAAGTCCATGACCAAAGAAAGCGTGGCGCTTGTCTTGTCGCTGTGGATCAGCCAGTTGATGTCGGGCAGGAAGGACGCCGACGAATGGTAGACGAGCAGAATGGCGAAGGCGAAGATCCTCAACCGATCCACATAGTAAAGCCTGCTTTTCATGCCGCCGTCCGCCGCTCAATCGCCTATGGTGCCTTTTGCATACGCGCAAAGGATTTAAGGATCGCTGCCTAAGCTTGGTAAAAATATTTCTCCTACCTGAAGGCGCGGATCCCTATCCACTGTGAAATGCGTGCCAATCAGGCACTGCCGGTCGGCAGGTTTAGTTCGAAAAGCAGTTCGTTGTCCTTCTCGCCAATCAGTTCCCAGCCAGCTTGACGATAGAGCTTCTCGGCTCTTGTTCCCGGGTCTGTTGTCAGCCAGATGCGCTCATGGCCTGCATTCTTCAAGACCGAACAGGCGCTGGCAAGAAGGGCCGTTCCGATACCGCGCTTTGCGTAAGCATCATCGACAAACAGCGCCCAGATGTTGCCGTTGCGCGGGTCCCCGGCGGAAAAACCTAAGACCTCGCCATCCTGTTCCCAGACGAATATTCCCGGGTTTGCAATAAACCAGCGCAGATCGTCGAGTGTAATCTTGCCTGGATCGGATAGCCTGTTTTCACGAACGCTGTTTCGGATTTCCACGATGCGTACGATATCGCGTTCTTTCGCCTTCCGGATCAATATCTCCAGCCTTTGCCGTGTCGGGATCTCGATAAGCTGCCCAGACAACTCATATCTCATGCAGCACATGCGCCGCCTTGACCGCAGCCGAGGCGCGGTTTTCGACGCCAAGCTTCACGTAGATCTGCTCCAGGTGCTTGTTCACCGTGCGTGCCGACAGTCCCAGAATTTCACCGATATCGCGGTTCGCCTTGCCCTTGGCGATCCAGAGCAGCACCTCGGATTCGCGCTGGGTCAGAGAGAAATGCTGGCGAAGCACGGCGTCGTCGCTGCGTTGATTGGCGGCGGTCAGGCGGAAGAGATATTCGTCGGGTCCGATGGTTCCGAGGAAACCGAGTTGAAGCGTTGCCTGGCCCGCGCTTGCGATGGAGATGACGGCATCGCGCCCGCCTGAAGCGCGCATTTTCATCCACTCGGCAATATGATTGGTGACGATGTCCATGCCGTCGTCACTGCCCGTCGCTGCATTGACGAGGCGGGTTGCCTGCGGCGTCGACCAGTGAACGGCACCGTCGCCTTTGACGGCAAGCAGGTGACGTCCAGCAGCGTCCAGGGCAACGCGGGCGCTTTGCGCCGAACGCGCGTTGCGTAGATGCACCCGAATGCGGGCGCGAAGCTCATCGATATTGATCGGTTTGGTCAGATAGTCGACCCCGCCGGATTCGAGCGCGTGGACGATGTGTTCGGTTTCGGTGAGGCCGGTCATGAAGATCACCGGCACCTGGCTGACGGCCGCATTGGCCTTCAGCTTGCGGCAGGTCTCGAAGCCATCCATCGAAGGCATGACCGCGTCGAGCAGGATCAGATCCGGCGTGATGCGCTCGACGATATTCAAGGCTGCAGAGCCCGAGGTTGCAATCAGCACGGAAAAACCGGACTGCTCCAACGCATCGGTCAAGAAGCCAAGCGCCTCGGGGGAGTCGTCGACCAGCAGAACGATATCGCGGGGGAGGGCCGGTTCAGCCAATGGTTTCTACCTTTTCGTCGAAGCCGCGCAGGAAGGTCATGAAGCCGGCGAGATCGAAGGCGGCGACATAGGTGCGGAGTTCATCCGTAAATGGCTGATTTGCCTCCACCTTGGCAAGGTCTGCAAGATGTCTCGTATACACATCTCCGAGC
>NZ_JABEPH010000131.1:0-14795 GCF_013004495.1 Rhizobium sp. SEMIA 4085 | reverse complement strand
CTCCACCATCGTTTTCCTGGTCCGCAAGGGCAATCCGAAGGGTATCAAGGATTGGGGCGACCTGATCAAGGATGACGTTCAGGTCATTACGCCGAACCCGAAGACTTCGGGCGGCGCGCGCTGGAATTTCCTCGCCGCCTGGGCATGGGCCAAGCAGGCAAACGGCGGTGACGACACCAAAGCGCAGGATTTCGTGACGAAGCTCCTGCAGCACGTTCCAGTTCTCGATACCGGGGCTCGCGGCGCAACGACGACCTTCGTCCAGCGCGGCCTGGGCGATGTTCTGCTTGCCTGGGAAAACGAAGCCTATCTCTCCTTGGAGGAGCTCGGGCCGGACCAGTTCGAGATCGTCACGCCGACCTTGTCCATCCGCGCCGATCCGCCGATTGCGGTCGTCGACGGCAATGTCGATAAGAAGGGCACGCGCAAGGTTGCCGAAGCCTATCTCAACTATCTCTACTCCGACGAAGGCCAGAAGATCGCTGCAAAGCACTTCTACCGCCCGAGCAAGCCGGAGGTCGCCGACAAGGCGGACATTGACCGCTTCCAGAACCTGAAGCTCGCCACCATCGACGACTTCGGCGGCTGGAAGGAAGCACAGCCGAAATTCTTCGGTGATGGCGGCGTATTTGACCAAATCTACAAGCCGGCCCAATAATACCTCGCATGAAAGCACATAGCCCCACGCGGTGGCGGTTCAAACGGCCGAGCGTCATTCCAGGATTTGGAATGGCGCTCGGCCTTACCTTGACCTGGCTCACCCTTTTGATCCTCATCCCCCTCTCGGGCCTTGCCTGGCGTTCGAGCGAGCTTGGCTGGGACAAGTTCTCGTCAATTGCACTCGATCCGCGCACGCTGAGCGCGCTTCGCATCAGCTTCGGCGCGGCTTTTGCCGCGGCCTGTGTCAACGCCGTCTTCGGCGTCGTCCTTGCGTGGGTGTTGGTGCGGTACCGTTTTCCCGGCAAGCGGGTGATCGATGCCATGGTCGATCTGCCTTTTGCACTGCCGACCGCGGTTGCCGGCATCGCCCTGACGACACTCTATGCACCGAACGGCTGGATCGGCCAGTTCCTGACGCCGCTTGGCATCAGGATCGCCTTCACACCGGTCGGCATCGTCGTTGCCCTCGTCTTTGTCGGCCTGCCTTTCGTCGTGCGTACCGTGCAGCCGGTGATGGAAGAGATCGACAAGGAGGTGGAAGAAGCTGCAGCAACACTTGGTGCCAATCGCTTCCAGACGATCTTCCGTGTCCTTCTTCCAGCCCTCGCGCCTGCCGTGTTGACAGGCTTTGCATTGGCCTTTGCACGCGGGGTCGGCGAATACGGTTCGGTCATCTTCATCGCCGGCAACTTGCCGTTCAAGTCAGAGATTGCGCCGCTTTTGATCGTCATCAAGCTGGAAGAATACAACTACGCGGCCGCGACAGGCATTGCGGCAGTCATGCTGATCATCTCGTTCATCATGCTGCTCGTGATCAATCTCATCCAGAGCTGGAGCAGGCGGAGGTACGGGAATGGCATCTGACACGATCACTCGCCCAACCAAGGTCCGATCGGTCGTCACCGAGACGAGGTTCGCCCGCTGGACGCTCATCATCCTGTCGCTGATCTTCCTGCTCCTTATTCTGCTTTTGCCGCTTGCGGCTGTCTTCGTCGAGGCCTTCCGCAAGGGAGGGAGTGCTTTCTTCGAGGCGCTGCAGGACGCCGAGACTTTCTCGGCGATAAGCCTGACGCTTATCGTCGCCGGCATCAGCGTGCCGTTGAACCTATTTTTCGGCGTCGCGGCCGCATGGGCGATCGCCAAGTTCGAATTCAAGGGCAAGGCCATCCTGACGACCCTGATTGACCTGCCCTTCTCCGTCTCGCCGGTTATTTCCGGCCTCGTATTCGTGCTGCTTTTCGGTGCCAATACCTATCTCGGAAAATGGCTCGACGCGCACGACATCAAGATCCTCTTCGCAGCGCCCGGACTGATCCTTGCCACAATGTTCGTCACCTTTCCCTTCGTCGCGCGCGAACTGATCCCGTTGATGCAGGAACAGGGAACGGCGGATGAAGAAGCGGCCCTGTCACTGGGTGCCAGCGGCTGGCAGACCTTCTGGCATGTGACGCTTCCCAACATCAAATGGGGCCTGCTTTATGGCGTGCTTCTTTGTAACGCCCGCGCCATGGGCGAGTTCGGCGCCGTCTCGGTCGTCTCCGGTCACATCCGCGGCCAGACGAACACCATGCCGTTGCAGGTGGAAATTCTCTACAACGAGTATAATTTCACCGGCGCTTTTGCCGTTGCAACATTGCTTGCCTTGCTTGCGCTTGTGACCCTTGTTTTGAAGACGCTGCTCGAAATGCGATACAGCGAAGAAATCGCTGCCAGCCGGCGGCACTGAAGGAATTAGAATGGAAGTACGCGTTCAAAACTTGCGCAAGGAATTCGACCGCTTCCCGGCGCTCCATGACATCTCGCTCGATATCCGTTCAGGAGAGCTGATCGCGTTGCTCGGTCCATCCGGCTCCGGCAAGACGACGCTGTTGCGCTTGATTGCCGGCCTCGAAAGCCCGACCGAAGGTCTGATCTACTTCGGCGATGAAGATGCTTCGAAAAAGACCGTGCAACAGCGCAATATCGGCTTCGTGTTTCAGCACTATGCTCTTTTCCGCTACATGACGGTGCTCGACAATATCGCCTTCGGGCTGAAGGTGCGCGATGCAGCGCGCCGTCCCACAAAGTCCGAGATCCGCAGCCGCGCGCTGGAACTGCTGGATCTCGTGCAGCTTTCCGGTCTGGAAAAGCGCTATCCGGCCCAGCTCTCGGGCGGCCAGCGCCAGCGCGTCGCGCTCGCGCGCGCTCTTGCGGTAGAGCCGAACGTACTGCTTCTCGACGAGCCTTTTGGCGCGCTCGACGCCCAAGTGCGAAAGGACCTGCGCAAATGGCTCCGTGAGATTCATGACCGCACCGGTCACACCACGGTTTTTGTCACGCACGACCAGGACGAAGCCATGGAACTTGCCGACCGCGTCGTCGTCATGAGCCAAGGCGCGATCGAGCAGGTCGGCACACCGGACCAGGTCTACGACAATCCGAATTCGCCCTTCGTCTTCGGTTTCGTGGGTCAGTCGAATTGTCTGGATGTGCGTGTTGCCGGGGGCGAACTTTGGTTCGAAGACCGTCCCCTTGGCTTGAAGGCGGACAATGAGAGGGACGGCAGCGCGCAGCTCTATTTCCGACCGCACGACATCGAACTGCGCGACGGCTGCGGTGGATGCATCGCCGGTCTGCTCGTCTCCAGCCGCCGCGTTGCCGGCACGCGTCACATCGAGGTCAACATCGGCAAGGATCACCCGTCGATCGAGCTCGAATTGCCGCCCGAGCAAGCTGACAGCCTTGACCGCAACCGCATCGCCTTCCGCCCCAAACGCTGGAAGCTGTTCAGGAACGCCTGACGATCCTTGCCCACTCCAAAAGGGGTAGAATGGCCAAAACCCGAAAGTTCAACTGTATTGCCCTGCCCCTCTCCAATACATTGCCGGCGGCTTCTACAAGAGCCGCCGCACTTAAATATTGCGCATTTCCTAATTTAGCAGAATATAGATCAACCATACGCGGCGAAACGTTTCGGCAACCATGTGTCAGATGGAGGGGTTCATGTCTCTCGCGATCAACGATACCGCACCGGATTTCCAGGCAGAAACGACTGAAGGCAAGATTGGGTTTCACGACTGGATCGGCAATTCCTGGGCTGTCCTGTTTTCGCATCCCAAGGATTTCACGCCCGTTTGCACCACTGAACTGGGCTACATGGCCAGGATCAAACCCGAATTCGACAAGCGTGGCGTAAAGATCATCGGCCTATCGGTCGATCCTGTCGATCGCCATGCCGGTTGGGCAAGCGACATCCAGGAAACGCAGGGCGCTGCACCGAATTTCCCGATGATTGCCGATACCGACTACAACGTATCGAAGCTTTATGGCATGCTCCCCGCAGCAGTCTCCGGCGATCCGACAAAGCGAACGCCGGCCGACAACCAGACCGTGCGCAACGTCTTCGTCATTGGCCCCGACAAAAAGATCAAGCTGATCCTTGTCTATCCGATGACGACCGGCCGCAATTTCGATGAAGTGCTGCGGGTGATCGACTCGCTCCAGCTAACCGCCAAGCACAAGGTTGCCACGCCGGCGAATTGGAAACAGGGTGAGGATGTCATCATCGCCGGCTCGGTGAGCGACGACGAGGCCAGGACGATCTATCCGAACGGATGGACCGCACCAAAGCCCTACATCCGGATCGTCCCGCAGCCAGAGGCATAGGTGCGGTGCGACATCCGGTGGAGCAATCTGCAAAAGGGAGGTGCCGATGATCTTCCGCCAGCTCTTCGACAGTGTCTCCGGCACCTACACCTATCTCGTCGCCAGCCGAAAGGGAGGCGAGGCGCTCATCATCGATCCAGTGCTCGAAAAGGTCGACCGCTATCTCAAGCTGGTCGAGGAGCTCGACCTCAAGCTGGTCAAGGCCGTGGATACTCATCTGCACGCTGACCACATTACCGGGCTCGGTGCGCTGCGCGACCGGACCCATTGCGTAACAGTGATGGGCGAGCAGACGCTTGCCGATGTCGTCTCCATGCGCGTCACGGAAGGCGACCGTGTGGCGATTGAGGGACTGAGCCTCGACGTCCTCTACACACCGGGCCATACGGACGATTCCTATTCATTCCTCATGAATGGCCGCGTTTTTACGGGCGACACGCTGCTCATCCGCGGCACCGGGCGTACCGATTTCCAGAACGGCAATCCGCTCCAGCAATATGACTCCATCTTCAACAAGCTCCTCAAACTGCCTGACGAGACCCTGGTCTATCCGGCGCACGATTATAAGGGCGACACCGTTTCTACCATCGGCGAGGAAAAGCGCTTCAATCCACGCCTGAAGGTCAGATCAGCCGACGAGTACGCCGATCTCATGAATAACCTGAAGCTTCCAAATCCGAAGATGATGGATGTGGCCGTGCCTGCAAATATCCATATCGGCCTGCATCAGGACGAGATTGCACGCAAGGGCTGGGCCGTCTCGGCGGCAGAGGTCTTGGCGCTGAGCGGGCGTCCCGACATTGCAATCGTCGATCTGCGTGAGAAGGGAGAACGGGAAAAACATGGAACAATTCCCGGCTCCCTTCATGCGCCCTATCCGGACTTGCAGGAGAACATCAGCACCGGCGGCATGTTGCATGAACTGGCAGAGGCGACCGGCAAGCGCATCGTGTTCTACTGCGCTTTCGGCGAGCGATCAGCAATGGCCGTCCAGGCCGCGCAGGATGCCGGCTTGGCCAGCGCCTGCCACATCGAAGGCGGCATCGATGCCTGGAAGAAGGCGAACGGGCCGGTGATCCGATAACCTACCTGAGGTATTCGTGGGCCGCCACGGCGATTGTCGTCAGTCGGTCGAGGCGGAAAAAATACGTCAGCCAGCCCTATTTCCCTCGCCGTCGAATAGATGCAGATGCTGCGCCGGAAAGGATACGCTAACTTCGGGCCCGGCCGTCAGCGCTTCGCGATCCAGCGTGAAGACCTTGAAAGGCAGGCCATGCAGCGACAGATGCAGGATGATGCCGAAGCCGGTCGGTTCGACGAGCTCGACCTCGGCACGCATTCCGCCTTGGTCCGACATGACCACATGCTCCGGGCGGATGCCGAGCGTGACTTTCGCGCCGCTCGAAAGCGCAAGCGGCGCCGACAGCGGAACAAGCGTCCCGTCCTTCAGCCTGACCCCGCCCGCCTCGCATGTCGCTTCCAGGAAATTCATGCCGGGAGAACCGATGAAGCCCGCGACGAAAAGATTGGCGGGCCGATCGTAAAGTTCGAGGGGGCTGCCGACTTGCTGCACCACGCCGCCATGCATGGCGACGATCCGGTCGGCGAGCGTCATTGCCTCGATCTGGTCATGCGTCACATAGATCGAGGTCGCCTTCAGGTCGCCATGCAGTTTCTTGATCTCAGCACGCATCTGTTCGCGAAGACGTGCGTCGAGGTTCGAGAGCGGTTCGTCGAAAAGGAAGGCCTTGGGCTGGCGAACGATGGCCCGACCCATGGCGACACGCTGCCGCTGCCCGCCCGAAAGTGCCTTTGGCCGCCGTTCAAGCAGCGGATCGAGGCCGAGCTTGGAGGCGGCATTTGCAACCGCGCTCGCAATCTTTTCCTTCGCCGTCTTCCTGAGCCTTAGGCTGTAACTCATGTTGCCGGCGACGTTCATATGGGGATAAAGCGCGTAGGACTGGAACACCATTGCGATGTCCCGGTCTTTCGGATGCAACTCATTGACCCGGTTCCCGGCAATGCGGATTTCGCCGCCAGTGACATCTTCGAGGCCCGCGATCATGCGCAGCAGGGTCGACTTGCCGCAGCCCGACGGGCCTACCAGGACGACGAATTCGCCATCCTTGATCTTGAGATCAATGTCATGCAGCACCTGGACGTGGCCGTAGGCCTTCTTGATGTTCTGGATATCGATCGATGCCATGTGACTAACCCTTGACCGCGCCGGCCGTCAGGCCTTGGACGAGATAACGCTGAATGAGCAGGAAGAAGAGGCCGGCTGGAATGAGTGCCATGACACCCGCCGCCATCATCTGCCCGAAATCTACGGAGAATTTCGAGACGAATGTAAGGAGGCCGACCGGAAAGGTTGCCGCGTCATTGCCGTTGATAAGCATCAGCGCAAACAGCAGTTCGCTCCAGGCCGCGGTGAAGACGAAGCCGAGGGTTGCCGCAATCCCCGGCAACGTCAGCGGCAAGATGATCTGCCGGAAGGCCGTGAACTGCGTCGCTCCATCGATCATCGCAGCCTCCTCGAGATCCTTCGGGATGCCATCGAAAAAAGACTGCATCAGGAAGGTCGCGAAGGGCACGTTGAAGGCGGTATAGACGACGACGAGGCCCGTCAGACTGTTCGTCAAGTGCAACGGCGAGAGTATCTTGAAGATCGGTGCGACGAGCATGACCAGCGGGAACATCTGCGTCAAAAGCATCAGCGCAACGATCCAGTATTTTGCGCGGAAATTGAAGCGCGACAGCGCATAACCGGAAAGCGACGCGCAGATCGTCACCGCCACCGCCGTCGAGGCCGACACGATAAGGCTGTTCTTGAAGAAGGTTGGAAAGGCACTGTGCTGAAGCACAAAGGAATAATGTTCCCATGTCGAACGCGACGGCCACATGCGCACGCCCTCGCTATAAAGCAGGTCGTTCGGGGTGACCGAGACCTTCAGCAGCCAGAAAAGCGGAAAGAGCGCGAAACCGATATAGCAGAGGATTGCCAGTCGATGAGCGATGGTCGCAATTGTGGATCGTCTCATCAATTCAATCCTTCAGCAGGGTCTGCCGCAGCAGGATGATCAGCATGGAATAGGCAAGCAGCAGTGCGAGCAGAACCAGTGCGATCGCCGAGGCATAACCGAAATCGAGCCGCCTGAACGCCTGGGTGAAGATATAGCTGGCGACGATCTGCGTCCGGTCCGCCGGCCCGCCGCCAGTCATGACGACAATGAGATCAGCAAAGTTCGATACCCAGACGGTGCGGAGCAAGACCGTGATGGCAATCGTCGGCGCAAGGAAGGGAAGCGTGATCGAACGGAAGCGCTGGAGCCAGCCAGCGCCATCGATCGATGCGGCTTCGTAAAGATCGCGAGGAATTGCCTGAAGCGCTGCGAGCAGCGTGATCGCGAAGAACGGGATGCCCCACCAGACATTGGCGATGATCGGTCCCCACATCGCAAATTGCGGATCAGAAAGAATGTTGCCAGGGGCGCCGGTCAGCCCGAGGCCGAAGAGCCAGTGCGGAATGGGCCCGATCACCGGATTGAAAAGCCAGGCCCAATTGAGGCCCGCAAGGAAGGACGGAACCGCCCAGGGCAGAAAGACGAGTGCCTGCACGATGCCCCTGCCCCAGAACGGCTTATCGAGCAAAAGCGCCAGGATGAGACCGAAGATGAACTGCAAGATCACCGAAGCGCCGGTCCACCACAGCGTATTGCGAAGCGCGCCGTAAAAGGCCGCATCTTTCGAAAGGGCTCGGAAGTGCTCAAGCCCGATGAAACCGCCGGAAAATGGGTTCAGAAGCTGGATATCGCGAAAGGCGTAGGAAATGCCCACTGTCAGCGGCGCCAACATAACCGCGATGATGAGGATCAGCGACGGTGCGCTGTAGAGATAGGGCTCCGAGGCATCTGCAAGACGCTTCAGCCACGGCCTGCGATCGTGGCGCCTGTTCAACGTGTCGGCGATCATAGTCATCGGCCAAATTCCGGTTCGCGGGCCTGATGGCGCCGTCTGTCTCGTCGGGAAGGTTCGGCGGCGGATCGCTCCGCCGCCCTGGCTCCTATTTTTTGGCCAGGAACTTCTGCTGCGCCTTGGTCAAGTAGTCGGCCCACTGATCGGCCAGTTCCTTCGGCGTAATGTCGCCAAGAAGTGCCTGCTGCGAGGTCTTGATCGCCAGCGAATCCTTGAAGAAGGCGAATTCTTCGAGGTAGGTCGGCATGACGGTCGGAACCGTGTTGGGGTCAGCCAGTTCCTCGAACCAGCCCCTGAACTGGTCGCCTGCATAGAAGGGATCCTTCTCGGCCGCAGTATAGGCCGGCAGAGCGCCGATCTTCTTGTTCCACTCGATGTTGCCTTCCGGGCCTTCAAGCGTTGCAATCAGCTTCCAGGAAAGGTCCTTGTTCTGGCTCGTCGTGAACATCGACCATCCCGCATAGCCGATCGTTGGGAAGGATTTGCCGTCCGGCCCCTTGGGCAGCGGGATGACGCCGAAGTCTTCCTTCTTCATGCGCTCGGCAATGGCAATCAAAGCATCCGGATCCTGGTCGAGAAAGGCGCAGGTGCCGGAATAAAAGCCGGCAACGACCTCATTAAAGCCCCAGTTCACACTGTCCTTCGGCGCATAGCCCTTCTTGTAGAGGTCGACCATCCACTCGATGCCCTTTGTCCAGCCGGGGCTGTTCATCGTTGAAGTGCCGTCTTCGTTAAAGTACTTGTTGTCGCCTGCCATGGAGGCTGCAAAGATCATCCAGCCATTCAAGCCGCCCGGGCCGCCGCGCATGCAGTAGCCATATTTTCCGGAGATCTTGGAGACCGCTTCGGAGGCCTTGGAAAATTCGTCCATCGTCTTCGGCGGTTCGGCAACGCCTGCTTCCTGTAGCAACTTCTTATTGTAGAACATGGCACGTAGATAGAAGCCGTAAGGCAGCATATAGGCCGTATCCTTGACATCGCGCCCGAGTTCAAGCGCGCGCGGCGTCAGCTCCTTGGTGTGCTCCCACTTTTCCAGATAGGGTTCAAGGCTTTCAAGCATGCCGTTGTTGCCGTAGAGCGAAAGCCAGGTGTCCGGCATTTCCATCACGTCCGGCGTATCGCCCGCCGACACCATTGTCGCGAACTTCTGGAAGGCTTCGTTCCACGGTAGCGAAATGATCTCGACCTTGGTGCCCGGGTTTTCGGCCTCGAACTTACCGACGATCGATTTGAGGGTCTCGGTGCGCTCCGGGCTGGTGATGACTTCAACGAGTTTCAGCGTCGTATCGGCAAAAGCCGTGCCTGCCATCATCGCTGCGAAGAGCGTTGCAGTTATCAGTCTCTTCATGCTCATTCCCCCTTTTCGGTGTTCTTTCAGTTGACGGGTTATGAAGCGGCGGCTATCGCCTCTTCGATATCCCTCCACAGTGCCTCGGTTCCTTCAAGGCCGACATGGAGGCGTACGGACCGCGGATGAATGCCAAAGGCATGCGCGGAATTCGGCTGCGCTTTCTGCTGGAGCACAACCTCGCCCGGTACGATCAGGCTTTCATGCCCACCCCAGCTTACACCCAGTTTGAAAAGCTTGAGGTGGTCGGCAAAGGCGCGGATATCGACACCTTCGCGGAAAATGAACGAAAAGAGCCCTGATGTGCCGTTGAGGCCAGTGGGCAGACGATTGGAAAGTCCCGGATGACAGACCTGCTCGACGACATCGAATTTCTGCAGGCGCTGGGCGATGGTCATCGCCGCAGCCTCGTGGGCCTTCATGCGAAGCGGCAGCGTCCGCAGACCGCGGATGAGAAGCCAGGCGTCGAAGGGCGAAAGCTTGGCGCCGAGATAGGGATAGGCCTCGGCCTTGATGCGCGCGATCATCTCCTTGGAACCGGCAATAACGCCGGCGACGACGTCGCTGTGGCCGCCGAGATATTTTGAAGCCGAATGGATAACGAGATCGACCCCTGATGTCAGCGGCCGTTGGAAGAAGGGGCTCGCCCAGCTGTTGTCGATCATGGTAACGGCGTCATGCCGCTTGGCGAGTGCCACAAGCGAGCCAACGTCATGGGCCTCCATGACCCAGCTCGTCGGGCTTTCCATGTAGAAGAGCCTCGCACCGGGCAGCGCCTTGGCGACTGCCTCCTCGTCGCGCCCGTCGACATAGCTGACCTCGATCCTCATCCGCTTCAGGATCGTGCCAAACAGGCGGAAAGCGTCTGGATAGACGTGTTTGACCGCTACGATCCGGTCACCGGGCTCTACAAAGCTCAGGACCGCCGATGAGATCGCCGCCATGCCGCTCGCAAAGCCGAGGGCATCTTCCGCGCCCTCGAGCTTGGCAAGCATCTCCTCGAACATCCGCACAGTCGGATTAAGCCCACGCGTATAGATCGGCCGCACCTTCTCGCCGCGATAGGAAGCGATCATGTCATCGTAGTCGGAGAAGGTGAAAAGCGACGTCTGAAAAATCGGCGGAACGACCGCATCCGCGAAGTTGCCCTCGTCATGGGCGGTGATCAGCGAAGCAAGCTCGAAGGGTTCCAAGCCGTTGCTCATTTGGACATTTCCTTGATGTCTTCCTCGACAACCTCGAGGATTTTCAATGTTTCTTCGCGGGCAGCCTCGGCGTCCTGGGCAACGATGGCGTTGAAAAGCGTGCGGTGGAACGGAAAGGACCGGCGCGCAAAGTCTTCCCGGTCGAATGGATGAGTCCAAAAGCGCTCGAAGGTCTCGCGCATCTGCTCAAGAAGCTGGCCGAACAGCGGATTATGGGTTGCGTCATAAACAGCCATGTGAAAGGCGAGGTCTTCGGGACCGGACGTGCCCTTCGCTTGGTGCACGCGCTCCATTTCATCGAGCTTCTCTTCGATGACGGCGAGGTCGCCGGCCGTTCTGCGCCGCGCAGCCACCATGCCTGCTTCGCATTCGATGCCGCGGCGAACCTCCAGCGTCTGCAGAAGGACGTCACGAAGATGCGCCGTGTCAAGCGACAGCGGCATGTGGATGGTCGCCTTGGAAACCGGTTTCAACAGGTAGGTGCCGCTTCCCATGCGCGTCTCAATCACTCCCAGCGCCTGAAAGTGCCGGATCGCCTCGCGAATAGTCGAACGACCCACAGCAAGGGCTGCCATAAGTTCACGTTCGGCAGGCAGCCTGTCGCCTGCCTTAAGCTTCGCCGCCTCAACATAGTGAGCCAGCGCCTCGGTCACCTGACGCGCACGATCCATGGCGGGAAGCGGCCGGATCAAGGGGGTATCGCCGACATGTGCCTTCATGGTTCACCGATTGATTCTTAAAGCACCAGCTTTTCAAATTGGTCTGACGTCTTAGCATTTCGCAAAGAATCTGCTCCGTCAAGGTGGAGCAAGCTGATGAAGAGCAGATTCCAATTTTTCGAAAAACCCTGCCTTTCGGAAAACTGCCGATTAGACTCTCCTAAAGTGCCGATCTAGGTCAATTATAGGAATTTCTTCCTGCTTCCGATGTTTCGTATGCTGCGGAGTAGGAATGGCGAATTTCCGTTCTGAGTTGGGTCTTCAAGCGATCAGGTGAAATTTCGCGACAGGGGCTGCAGGCGTTCCCAGGCCTCCCCCTTGCGACTGTGGAGCTGGGGTGGTCTCACTGAGGCGGAGCGGCTAGTGAACAATGTCCTCGCAGCCAAGAACCTAAGTCCGCAGGTAACGAGACACGATAGCCTCATCTGGCTACAGGACGCTCTTTCAGCGCCGTTCTCGTGACCATGTCGACGCGAGCTGGGGAGTGATACGATGACGGCTTTGGAACTCTACGCACGCATGATGTTCGCCCATTATCTGGGCGACTTTCGCCCTGCAGTCGCAGTTCATCGCGGACGGCAAGAACTGTAGGAATCCAATCCCCGGAGTGCCGTCGCGGCAGGTGCTGATGGCCCATGCGGGAATCCATGGCGGCTTTGTCGCGGTGGCGATCGCCGTCGCCGGCCTCTCGAATCCCGAGCTTCTCCATTGGGCGGTGGTCTTCGGCGTCGCCGAGACGGCGATCCACTTCCGTATCGATGCGGCGAAATGCGGCAAGAAGTTCGGATGGGACGTAGACCAGGCGCTGCACTTCCTCTGCAAGCTCGCATGGACGGGCGCCGCCTGCCTCATCGCTGGGATGCCGGTACTAGACCGCATGACCTCCCCTTAAAAGCGCCTGAGTGACGTCGTCCGCCGCGAGGCCGAGCATTTTCTCGGCATTATGCAGGGGAGACATGTTCGCGATAACTGTCTTTCGGGCGGTGACCGGCTGGAATGGAGCACGAGCACAACACCACTCGCCCCGACACCTTCGGGCGAACTATCTTTCTGAAACGTTGATTTGACAACCCGCCCTTAGCGCGCCGAGGTTGTTTTAGGCTTCTCTTATATTTTGTGTTATTTTCACTAGAAACATCCAAGGTGGAGTCATGGGCCGGCTGCTTGCATCGGTAGCGTTGTTTTTTGCGGCGACAATGGCCGCCGCAGGTGATCCCTTGTTCGATGCCGTTGCAGCGGGAGACACCGTCGCCGTCGAGCGGACTCTGGCTGCGGGTGCCGATGTCGACAGTCGGGCACGAGACCAGGGGACGCCTCTCATCAACGCCGCCCTCGCAGACAAGCTCGCCATAGCCGAACTGCTGATCCGCAAAGATGCCGACGTCATGGCTCGCAATTCTGGCGGCTTTACGCCCCTTCATGCCGCGGCCTTTTCCGGCAGCTTGCCGATCAGCAAGCTGCTGCTCGACCACGGTGCGACGCTTGACGACGCGGCCAACAAGGCGGGGGTGACGCCGCTGATGGTGGCCGGTGAGGAAAACCACGCAGCCCTCGCCGAGTTTCTGCTCGCCAAGGGCGCTGATGTCGGTCACGCGGAGGTTCACGGCTACACGCCGATCGCGCGGGCATTCTGGAAGGGCAACACAGACATCGTCCGGCTGTTCAAGCGGCACGGCGCGACCTGCCCTCCGGCCAGCCTCCTCGGCGACCAGGGTTACGCGAAATGCATGGAAATCCACGATTGAACAGGAGGCTCAGATGGAAGTAATGACCAGAAGCCGCGCACGAGGCATTGGACGCTCTGTGGCGGGGACCGTCTTGGTAGTGGCAGCGGTTGTCGGTGGGTCGCCTGCCTTCGCCGATGACTCGGTGAACACGGGCTACTTCGGCGGTGTGGCGATCATGGGGTACGACACGGTCGCCTACTTCACCGCAGGCAAGGCGACGAAGGGATCAGAGAAATTCTCCTACGAATGGCTGGGGACGCCGTGGCATTTCGCCAACACCGAACACCGCGACATGTTCATAAGTGAGCCTCTCAAATACGCGCCTCAGTATGGCGGCTACTGCGCGGGCGAGGTGATCAATGGGTCGGTCACGGTCAACATCGATCCGGAAGCCTTCAAGATCATCGACGGCAAGCTTTACCTGATCTACGACAAGAAGCATGCGGAGGGGTTCGCCGCCCACGCGGAAGACGCCGTGGCGAAGGCAGACGACAATTGGCCGAAGGTCGCGGCCGATCTCGAAATGGATCAGTATCACTGACAAAAGATCGACCAGGTCTTCTATTTCACGGGCGAGAAATAGAAGACCTTGGTCGAGTTCACATAGGCATAGATGGTCTCGTCGTCCGAGTTGGCACGTCTGTAGACCGGACCGCAATCTGCTTGACCGAATGCATTCTCGCTTTGCTCGCAGAGCATGTCTCCATTGATGGAAACCGTTTCGGTCATCAACTGCGTCGACGAGCGGAATGCCGCGCTGCCATCGAGGCCGATTTGCATGAGTGCCTGGCTTCCTGAGGGCTCGGTCTTGCCCCGCAGCAGTTTGCCTATGACGGTGCTTGCGATTTCGTCCCCGTTCAGCCGGTTACGCTCGTCGCCTTTGAAACCGAACGGCCACTCCGGCAGGCCGGCCTCGCGCAAGCCATCGAGGATAAACGCAAGATCCTGCTTGCGGAAGTGGGCGTAGCTGAGCCGCCAGCCTGCCAGGCAATCGCGCCCGGCCTGAAGGCGGATTCCCTCGGCGACAGCCGCGCGGGCGTCATCAAGGCGGCCGCCACGGACATAGGCCATGGCAAGAGGGGTAACGAACTCGCCGTTTCCCGGCGAACCATCTCGGGCGCGTTCGAAATTGTCGATGGCCTTCGCGTAGTCGCGCAGCAGATAAAAAACCAGACCAGCAGTGTATCGGTCGATGGCGGAGAGGTTCGGATCATGCTGGAGCGCCGTCTCGACGGCCGCAGCGGCTCCGTCATGCTTACCGGAGACCAGTTGAACGTATGCGAGCGCCATATAAGCTTCGGCATCGGCGGATCCAAGGGACACCGCCTTCTGCGCCGAAATGATTGCCTGTTCGTAACGGCGGTCCACGACCTGCATGACGGCAAGGACAGCGGAAGGGGGGGGAGGGTCGGGGGCGCGCGCCAGCGCGCCGACTTGCCTGTGTGAGGGCCCTTTTCTCGCCGGGGGGCCCTGTGGGAAGGCCGCCTGTGGGCCCCCCCCAGAACACGCCGGGGGG
>NZ_JABEPH010000130.1:0-14829 GCF_013004495.1 Rhizobium sp. SEMIA 4085 | reverse complement strand
CTTCAGCGTCACACCGAGCCCATAGGTGTCGTGCCGGTGCGGCTCGAAGGCATTTCCGCTGAATTTCGCCTCGATGCGCTCGATCCCGGGAAAGGCTGGCGCTGCCACAATGCCGTCGCCGCCCTGCGGCACGCACAAACGTTCAAGACCTTCGAAAACCTGCGGCGTTACATTCTGGCTCAACGCGACCTCGAAACCGCATGAAAGAGACTGGAATGTTTGATACCAAAATTGCGATCGTTCTGCGAAACAATCTTGCGTCATGGCAGAAGCTCAATGTAACCGCCTTTTTGATGAGCGGCATCGCCGGGCAAGATTCCGCGATCATCGGCGAGGCCTACAGGGACCGCGCCGGCAACACCTACAATGCCATGTCAGTCCAGCCGATCATCGTGCTATCGGCCGACGAGGCGACGATTTCAGCGATACATCGCCGCGTGCTGGAACGCGAGATTCCATCCTCGCTGTTCATCGAGGAGATGTTTGCAACCGGCCATGACGCCGCCAATCGCGCCGTATTTGCCGAATACGCGCCGGAAGACGCAAAGGTCGTGGGCGTCGCTCTGCGCGCCGGCAGGAAGATCGTCGACAAAATCACTAAGGGCGCGACGATGCATGCCTGAAACGAAAGACGGCCGGCGATGACCCGGCCGTTTTTGATAAATGTGGCGCAGCTCAGCTCTGGGTGATCGGCGCGATCTGAATCTCGACGCGGCGGTTCTGGGCGCGGCCAGCCTCCGTCGCGTTTGACGCGACCGGTTGCGACGGGCCAAAGCCGGCGGCGGAGACGCGACGCTGGTCGATACCTTGTCCGCCGAGATAACCGGCAACCGAAAGGGCGCGGCGCTGCGACAGATCCTGGTTATGCTGGATGCTGCCGGTGGAATCGGTATGGCCGTTGACATCGATCAATGTGCGGTTGAACTTCCTGAGCACGACCGCTACCGAGTTCAGCGTCGGATAGAAGCCCGGCTTCACGGCGTCCTGGTCGATGTCGAAGGTGATGTTCGACGGCATGTTCAGGATGATGTTGTCGCCGTTACGCGTCACCGAAATGCCGGTACCCTGGAGCTGGGCGCGGAGTTCCGCTTCCTGCTGGTCCATGTAGTTGCCGATCGCGCCGCCTGCGAGCGCGCCGAGGCCCGCGCCGATCAGCGCCGCATTGCGCGCGCCGTGCCCGCGCCCGCCAAGGGCGGCACCCGCAAGCGCTCCGCCGACAGCTCCGAGCATTGCCCCGCCTGCGGTGTTCGACATTTTCTGCTCGCCCGTATAGGGGTCGGTCGTGGTGCAGGCGGTCAGGTAGCTGGCGGCCATCGCCAGAAGTACGAATTTCTTGATCATGGACAGAAAGCTCTCCGTTCGAAGCTGGCCCGAGCAAATATTATGGAATGCGGCAACAAGATGAACGCGTCCCCTCCGATAAAACAAAATCAGTCGAATGGACACGTCTCGCTTGCACAAATCCCGAAGATATCGCCAATTTGCCACAGCGGTCTCGACAGGCTCGATAATATCGAGACAGGCGGGCCCGCATGCGTTTAGAAGGCCTGGAAGAGCTGTCTTACGGTGTCGTAGCTGGCATTGGCGATCGAGAGCGCCTGCAGGCCGAGCTGCCGCTGCGTCTGCAACGCCGTGAGCTTGCTCGACTCCTCTTCCATATCGGCATCGACCAGACGCCCGATGCCTGAGCTGTAGGCGTCGAAAAGCGTTTTCGCGAACTCGTCCTGCAGCTCGATGCGTTTTTCCAGGGCACCAAAAGCCGAGCCCACGGTGGTCGTCTGCCTGAGAATGGCGTCCACTACGCTGATCATCTCATTTACCTGATTTTTTGTCGTCGAGGATGAAAGCCCGATCTCCGCTTGTCCGGCGGTATTGCCGGCCTTGCTCAAAATCATGACGTAATTCTGCGAAGCGCCCATTTCCGTCGCGAAATAGGATGACGTCAGAGCGCCGTATTCGCCGCTCCCGCCCGAACGGTCGTCGACGAGGTAGCGGGCATCCTTCGATGTGGTGACGCCCGTCGACGGCAGGTCGATATGATAGGTCAGCGTGCCGACGGCGACCGTGCCGTCGGCATTGCGGATATAGGACGCCGGAATCTGCTTCGGCTCGGTGGGATTGTCCTCATCCGTCAGGACGACCCAGTTGTCGCTGTTGAAGGCCGCCGCTTCGGCGACGGAGCGCAACTGTCCCTTCAGCTGCGTCAGCTCCTCATTGATCTTTTCCTTGTCGACGCCCTGTTCGGTCGCAGCGACAAGTTTGGCCTTGATTTCGGAGACGACGTCAACGGCGCGGGCAACGCCCGTATAGGCCGTACCCATTGTGGCGGCCGCCATGCCGAGCGCATCCTGAATGGCAGCATGCGCTTTATTGTCGGAGCGGGCCGTCGTCGCCACCGACCAGTAGGCGGCGTTGTCGCGGGCCTGTTCGACCCGAAGGCCGGACGAGACGCGGTTCTGCGTCCGCGTCAGGCTGTGGTTGATATCACGAAGCGTATGCAGCGCCGCATCGACAGATGTGCGTTGAAAAATACTCACGGGAACAGAACTCCGAACACAACTACATGCTACTTACAAACAGCGAACCGTGTCCGCGAAACGTCATGTTCGGGCGCTGAAATCAGCGGGTGGGCAAGCCTCCGAAACGCTGAGGCATCGGATCGGTTACGGGTAGATCATTGCGTTTTACGCTTAAGAAACATCTAACGTTCAGAAGAAATTTATTCTGTTTTGCAACCTTCATTGACCACGAACACGCCGCCGCGATGGGAGGCGGCGACGTTTTAAGCAGACGCCGTGAAATCTACTCCGCGGCCTGCAGGTGCTTGGGATCGGGCACCGGTTTCGGCCGCGCCGCAATCGCCATCTCCTCGTGCAAACGGGCTTCCTCATGCGCATGCGGCTTGGCAAAGCGCGCCACCAGCAGATAGGCGACCGGCGTGATAAGGAGCGTGACCAGCGTTGCGAAACCCAGTCCGCCGACGATCACCCATCCGAGCGCGATACGCGCTTCCGCGCCTGCGCCATGCGCAAAGACCAGCGGAACGCCGCCGAGGATGGTGGCGATCATCGTCATCATCACCGGGCGCAGCCGCAATGCACAGGCGCGTTCGATCGCCTCGCGCACTTCTACCCCGCGGTCGCGGAGCTGGTTGGCGAACTCGACGATCAA
Source organism: Rhizobium sp. SEMIA 4085 (assembly GCF_013004495.1). Classification (NCBI taxonomy): domain Bacteria; kingdom Pseudomonadati; phylum Pseudomonadota; class Alphaproteobacteria; order Hyphomicrobiales; family Rhizobiaceae; genus Rhizobium; species Rhizobium sp. SEMIA 4085. The sequence goes on along the minus strand of NZ_JABEPH010000130.1, from coordinate 11,658 downwards.
GATTCCGTTCTTCGCCATGACGCCGACGAGCAGCACGAGGCCGATCTGGCTGTAGATGTTGAGGCTCGATCCCGTGATAATGAGCGCGAAGACGGCGCAAGCAAGCCCAAGCGGCACGGTCGACATGATGATCAGCGAGGACAGCACGCTTTCGAACTGCGCCGCCAGCACCAGGAAGATGATCACGATCGCAAAGCCGAAAGTGAGTGCCATGCCGGTGGAGTTCTCTTCGAGTGTTGCCGCTTCGGCAAGCGGAATAAGACGCGCCCCTGGCGGCAGGATCGGCTCGGCAAGTTCCGTCACCTGCTTGACGGCATCGCCGAGCGACATGCCCTCCTTGAGGCCTGCCGTGATCGCGACGGATGCGAGTTGCGATTCACGGTTCAGCTGCGGCGCAACCGCGCCTTCCTTCATCGAAGCGATGACCGACATCGGTACGATCTTGCCCTCGCCGGTCTTCAGGAAGACGTTTTCGAGATCCGTCGGATCATCGATCGGCCGCATGGTCGACGTGAGCAGAACCGGATAGGCATCGCCATTGACGAAGACGTCGACGACGGAGCGTCCCTCGAGCAGCGACTGCATCGCCGTCGAAAGCCCGGTGATATCGATGCCGAGATCGGAAGCCCGCTCGCGGTCGATCGTGACGGAGACCTGCGCCTGCGTCGGCTCGTTGGTCAGGCGCGGCGTATCATACCGCCCGGTCGCATTCAGCGCCTCTACCAGCTCGACGGCGGCAGTCGTCAGGCGGTCGTAGTCATTGCCGACGAGCGCCATCTGCAGGCCGCTGCCGGCGCCGCGAATGCGCAGGCTGTTCGAAGATATCGCATTGCCGCGAAGAGCGGGAACGCGCGAGGCCGCCCGGTTGATGTCCTGGACGATCTCCGCCTGCGTGCGGTCGCGCTCGCCCCAGGGTGCCAGCGTCAGCACCATGAAGCCGCTATTGGCCGAGCCGCCCTGGCCGGAGATCGAAAAGACGTTCCTGATGTCGCTGCGGTCGACCAGCGGCTGCAGGTATTCTTCGACGAGCTGCAGCTTGTCGCGCGTATATTCGAGGCTCGATCCCTGCGGCGCGGTGAGCCGCATCATCACCATGGCGCGGTCCTCGTTCGGCGTAAGCTCGCTCTTGACGGTCGAGAAGGCGACAAGCGCCGCCCCGGCAAATAAAACCGACGCGACAATGACGACCAGGGGCGCGTTGAGGCAACGCTGCAGGCTCCATTGATAGACGCGCGCAAACGCCTCGCCGAAGTGGCCGAGCGCGCCATGATCCTCCAGCATCGGCTTCGTCAGCATGCGCGAGGCGAGCATCGGACAAAGCGTCAACGCGACGATCGACGACAGACCGACCGAGAAGGCCAGCACGAAGCCGAACTCCCGGAAGAGACCGCCCACCTGCCCCGGCAGGAATGACAGCGGAATGAAGACGGCGGCAAGAGTTGCCGTGGTCGCGATGACTGCGAAGAAGACCTCGCGCGTGCCGAGGACGGCGGCCGCCCGCGGCCCCATGCCTTCGGCGCGCCGGCGCACGATGTTCTCGAGCACCACGATCGCATCGTCGACGACCAGACCTGTCGCCAGGACGATGGCGAGCAGCGTCAGGATATTGATCGAAAAGCCCACGAGATAGATCGCAGTCAGCGTGCCGATCAAAGCCACCGGCATGCTGACTGCGGGGATCAAGGTTGCCCGCCAGTCTCGCAGGAAGAGGTAGATGACGCCGGTGACGATGACGCCGGCGAGGATCAGCGCCAGCACAACCTCGTGGATCGCTCCCTGGATGAACACGGCGTCGTCGCTGGTGATCGCGATCTTCGTGCCTTCCGGCAGCGTCTTCGAAAGCTGCTCGACCACCGTCTTGATGCCGCTCGAAATATTGAGCGTATTCGATTGCGCCTGGCGGATGACGCCGAGGCCGATGCCGCGCTTGCCATTGGATCGCAGCGCCGTATCGCCGTCGCGCGGCCCGAGCGTCACCGTCGCGACATCGCCGAGACGCACGCGGTCCTGCAGGATGACATTGGCGAAATCCTCCGGCTTCTGCAGGCTCGCCGTGGCGCGCACCACGATGTCCTGTGTCGTGCTCTTCAGCGATCCGGCAGGAACGTCGAGGGCGGAGTTGTCGAGCGCCTCCGTCAGATCGCCGACCGTCAGCCCGCGGCTTGCAAGAGCCCCCTGATCGACATCGACCCGAAAGATCTTTTCCTGGTCGCCATATTGCTCGACATCGGCAACGCCATCGACGGAGGCCAGCCGGTCGACGATCTCGTTTTCGACGAGGAGCGTCAGGTCATCCATGTTGAGCTTGGTCGAGGTGACCGCAAGACGCATGATCGGCTGTGAATCCGCATCCGCCTTGACGATCTGCGGGGCGTCGGCATCGTCCGGAAGCTGCTCCATGATGCGCCCGATCGCATCGCGCACGTCGTTTGCGGCGACGGCGAGATCGACGGTATCGGAAAACTCCAGCGTCACCCGGCTTTGGCCGAACTGCGATTGCGAGGAGATCGATTTCAGCCCGCTGACGCGCGCAACTGCGCCTTCGATGACCTTCGTCAGCTCTTGATCGATCGTCTGCGGTGCAGCGCCGTCGAACATGGTGCGCACGGTCACGACCGGGCGGTCGACATCCGGCAGTTCGCGCACTTCGACCCCGGCATAGGCAGCAAGACCCGCCACCACCATCAGCGTATTGAAAACCAGCGCCAGGATCGGGCGCCGCACGAAGAGTGCCGTAAAGGTCTGCTTGCCGGAGGCTCTCTCTGGAAGTTCGGTGACGGTCACGTTCATTGTGTCGCGACCCCGTCGTTCGATGCCAGTTCATTGCCGGTCCGCACCGGCCCGCCCTCGCGGACGCGCTGCAGACCCTGCGTCACGATGGCGTCCCCATCCTTGATGCCGGCTTTCACGAGCACGAAATCCGGATTGCGTTGCACGATGCTGACGCGCACCTTGTGCGACTTGGCCTCGACCACCTGCCAGACGAAAGAGCCGTGAGAATCCCACTGAACGGAAACCGGATCGACCGCAGGATATTTCTCGCCTGCGAACTTCATGCTGACATTGAAGGACATGCCGGCGCGAAGCTCGTCGGCGCGGTTGTCGATCTTGGCGCGGATGCGCAGCGTCCGGCTGGCCGCGTCGATGCGGTTGTCGACTGCCTGGACGACTCCGGTGAACACCTGCCCCGGCCGCGCGACCGACGTTACCTCGACCGGTTGGCCGACGGAAACCGTATTGGCGAAGCGCTCCGGCACCCAGTAGTCGACCAGGATTTCCGAGCGGTCGTCGAGCGTCACGATCGGCGTGCTGGTGGTCACGTTGTCGCCGATGTTGACTGGGACGATGCCGACGATGCCATCGATCGGCGCCACGATGTTGCGCCGGGTGAGATTGAGCTCGGCGGCCTGCAGCTGCAGCCGCGCGCCCTGCTCGGCAATCTCGGCATCGAATACGTCCATGCGCGCAACGCTGGATTTGATGTTGTGATAGAGATTGGATTTCTCGATCGCACTCTTCAGCGCCACTTCGGCCTGCCCCTTGGCGATCACCTGCTCCTCGCTGTCGAGCTTGGCAAGCACCTGACCCTGCTTGACCTTGTCCCCGGACTTGATGAGGATTTCACGGATCGTGCCCATTGCCTGGGGCGTCACCACCACCGAGCGGATCGCGTCGCCTGTGCCGATCGCGTTCAGCCGGTCGTTGACCACGCCCTGCACGACGGCCTGGGTCACGACTAGAACGGCACTGTTGCGCCCGCCGCCATTGCGTCCTCCGCCGCCCTGGGCGCCCTCGCCTTGCCCCGACCCACCGCCACCGGACTCCACGGCAGGAGCCACCTTGGCGACAATGTTTTCCGGGACGCCGGCATTTCTCAAAACATCAGCCGCACCCGGCACAAGAAAAATCCATCCGGCAAAGCCGGCCGCAATAACGATAAGAGAAAGAACAAACTGCTTCCAAAAAGCCATTCACGTCTCCGGAGGGACCAAGGGGTCAGACCTGGGACGATCGAAAAGAGCGCCTTTAGACATATTCCCCACCTGACTGCGGCAATATCGCCCCTTTACAAGCGGCCATCAAGCGCACGCGCCAGTCATTACAGAATTGTAATCTCCATCCTTGCGAAAACAGGTCACTTTTGCTTGAGCGGAGGCGTATTTCCGGCTCGAATTGCCAATTGCTACTTTGGGCATCTGCCGCCGCCCCAAATGCGCCGCGCCGGCAACGGTCGGATTCGTCCTGGAGGCGCTGGAATGAACCAAGAACATCTTTTCTGGCCTTTCCATCCCGAATCACTACATTACGCGCCATGAGCAATAGTTTCGACGATATCCCCTTCTTCGACGAAGAACCGGGCGAAGCGCCGCGCAAGCCGCAGGCGCCCGCCCCTGCAGCCGGAGGGATCGCCGCCCGCGCCATGGCTGCCCGCGACGGCGGCAAGCGGCCGGACTACCTCGCAGGCCTGAACCCCGAACAGACCGAAGCGGTCGAAACGCTGGAAGGCCCGGTGCTTGTGCTGGCGGGAGCCGGCACTGGCAAGACTCGCGTGCTGACGACCCGCATCGCGCATATCTTGAGCACCGGGCGCGCCTTTCCCTCGCAGATCCTCGCCGTCACCTTCACCAACAAGGCGGCGCGCGAAATGAAGGAACGCATCGCGCTACTCGTCGGCGGCGCCGTCGAAGGCATGCCCTGGCTCGGCACCTTTCACTCGATCGGCGTCAAGCTGCTTCGCCGCCACGCCGAGCTCGTCAGCCTGCGGTCCGATTTCACCATCCTCGATACCGACGACGTCGTGCGCCTCGTCAAGCAGCTGATCCAGGCCGAGGGCCTCGACGACAAGCGCTGGCCGGCCAAGCAATTCGCCGGCATGATCGATACGTGGAAGAACAAGGGCCTTAGCCCCGCCGACATTCCCGAAGGCGACGCCCGCGCTTTTGCCAACGGCAAGGGCCGGGAACTCTACTTCGCCTACCAGGCGCGATTGATGACCTTGAACGCCTGCGATTTTGGCGATCTGCTGATGCATCCCATTGCCATCTTCCGCAAAAACCCGGATTTGCTCAAGGAATACCACCAGCGCTTCCGCTATATCCTCGTCGACGAATACCAGGATACCAACACTGCGCAGTACATGTGGCTGCGGCTGTTGGCGCAGCGGCCGAGCCGCAAGTCGACCTCCCCCCTCGTGGGAGCAATGCCCGGCAGGGCAGAGGGCGATATCCCCTCCGACAGCGGCGCGAGTACACCCGCCTCTGTCGGCTCGCCCGATATCTTCCCCACAAGAGGGGAGATCAGAGACACCACGATCAACATCTGCTGCGTCGGCGACGACGACCAGTCGATCTATGGCTGGCGTGGCGCGGAAGTGGACAATATCCTGCGCTTCGAGAAAGATTTCCCGGGTGCCAAGGTCATCAAGCTGGAGCGCAACTACCGCTCGACCGAACACATCCTCGGCGCCGCCGCGCATCTAATCGCGCACAACGAGGGCCGGCTCGGCAAGACGCTGTTCACCGACCGCGTCGATCCGGAAGACGCCAAGGTGCAGGTGCATGCCTCCTGGGACAGCGAAGAGGAAGCCCGCGCCATCGGCGAGGAGATTGAGGTCCTGCAGCGCAAGCAACATAACCTCAACGACATGGCGATCCTGGTGCGCGCCTCCTTCCAGATGCGCGAATTCGAAGATCGCTTCGTGACGCTCGGCCTCAACTACCGCGTCATCGGCGGCCCGCGCTTTTACGAGCGCCTCGAAATCCGCGATGCCATGGCCTATTTCCGCCTCGTCGCCCAGCCCGCCGACGACCTGGCCTTCGAGCGCATCATCAACACCCCGAAGCGCGGCCTTGGCGACACGACCGTGCGCGCGCTGCACGACTACGCCCGTGCCCGCGACATTCCGATGCTCGCCGCAGCCGCCGACATCATTGAAACAGACGAGCTGAAACCGAAGGCGCGCAAGGCGCTCTTCGACGTGGTGCATAGCTTCAGGAACTGGCAGCAAAGGCTTGAAACGACTCCACATACCGAACTTGCCGAGCAAATCCTTGAAGAGTCCGGCTACACCGACATGTGGAAGGCCGACAAGACGGCGGAAGCGCCCGGCCGGCTGGAAAACCTCAAGGAACTCATCCGCTCGATGGAGAGCTTCGAGTCGTTGCGTGGCTTCCTGGAGCACGTCGCGCTGGTCATGGATGCCGAGCAGAACGAAGACCTCGACGCCGTCTCGATCATGACACTGCATTCGGCCAAGGGGTTGGAATTCGACACTGTCTTCCTGCCAGGCTGGGAAGAAGGCCTCTTCCCGCATCAGCGCTCGCTCGACGAAAGCGGCCGCGCCGGGCTTGAGGAGGAGCGCCGCCTCGCCTATGTCGGCATCACCCGGGCCAAGCGCCGCTGCCACATCTGGTTCGTCTCCAACCGCCGGATCCACGGCCTCTGGCAATCGACCATCCCCTCGCGGTTCCTCGACGAACTGCCGGAAACCCATGTCGAAGTCGCCGAAGTCGAGCAGAGCTACGGCGGTTACGGCCGCGGCGGCTACGGCCAGTCGCGCTTCGACAAGGCCGACCCCTTCGCCAATTCCTATTCCACCCCCGGCTGGAAACGCGCCCAAGCCAACAAGACCGACGCCACCCGCGACAATTGGGGCACCCGCTCGGGCCACGCGGTCGAACGTATCGGCTACGGCGAAAGCGGCCCCAAGGGCCGCACCATCGAAGGCGAACTCGTCGCCAAATCCACGTCCACCGAACCCTCCCGCTTCCAGATGGGCGACCGCGTCTTCCACCTGAAATTCGGCAATGGGAACATTACCGGGATCGAGGGCAACAAGCTGACGATCGATTTTGATCGGGCCGGGCAGAAGAGGGTGTTGGATGGGTTTGTCGAGCGGGTTTGACGAGCCGGCCTGCGCGGCGCGGCATCCTCGTCAGAAGTCTGACCCTGACATTCACGGCCGGCTTTTTTCGCGTTTATGCCGCCCCATTGCTTGAAGAAAAAGCCGTCTCGGATTCGTCACACGCAACTTTGATTTCACTCTATCCCTGCGACATCCATCGGTTGAATGTATCCGGCATTCGGCAATCGTTGCAGACGAGAGCTCGAAACGCTGTTCGAACGGGCTGGGGCCTCATTCCGACATCGGCGTCAAGCAGCTCACCCATTCGTGACTTCACCCTCCGCCCTCCCTCCCCCATACTCCCTTCGGGCTGTTATAGGAGGATTGAGATGAAACGCTATTCACTATCGGTGATTGGTCTGTCTCTGGTGATTGCCGTTCTCAGCAATCCGGGCATTGCGCTGGCAGCTTGCAACAAGCTTGTTGGGACCTGACCTCTACAACCATCCATGCGGATGGCGACGCGACGGCGCTGCGCCCAAGCAAAACCTGACGGCCGGATAGAAGCCTGTGCCGAACGTCTTGTGGAGCGGGCATTCATGCCCGCTCACCCCAGCATCGGCATCTTGCCCATCCCCAGAATATCGTTGACGAGCGCGATCGCGATGCCGATGGCGACGATGCCCAATCCGATCAGGAAGAGCCGCCGCGCCCGGTCGTATTTGGCAGCAATCAGCGAATCCCGCGCCAAGAGATCGGCGAAGACCTTCACCTGCAGACCGATGCCGACGGTCAGGAGCAGCATCGGCAGGATGTCGATGCGGCTCCAGTCGTTCGGATTGGAGACCCAGCGGCTGATGAAGCTCAGCGAAAAGCCGAGAATGATGCCCGCAGCCGTCAGCGAGCCGTTGCGGAAGGTGGCGTCGATCTTCTCTTCTGGCCCTGGCTCGGTCATGGCTGGCTCCCGGCTGCTATTCGTGGCCAAGCAAGGCAGAAATAACCGGGATCGGCAAGAGAGCGCATCTGCCCTCTAGGCGCTGGCCTTCGCCCTGAGCTGCGCGCCACGCTCCGTAAGCAGCCCGCGCAGCAGGCTGCGGTGGCAGCGGCTTTCGTTTTCGCAGTAGCAGCCGACGGCGAAGTTGGCGGTGTGCGAGAGTGCGGCCAGCGTGTCGAGGACCCGACTGGTGTCGGGTGCGGCCATTTCCTTGAGATAGGCGCGGGAAAAGGCGTTCCACTCGGCTTCGGTCTGCGCTGCCTTGGCCTCGGCCACCAGCTCCTGGCTCGGCGACAGCATCGGCAGCCAGACGTCGTAATAGTCACGGCTCGCAAACTCCTCCTTCGGCACGCCGCGCGGCGGGCGGCGCACGGTGCCGATGCGCAAGCCCTCATCCTTGCTTCGTGGCGAGCCCAGTTGCACGATGCTGATTGCCATAGTGGTCTCCTCGCCTGGCCGGACGAGAAATCTAGCGCGACGGCCGTGTTTTCGCCAGCGGCCAAGACACGCCCCGTGGGCGCATAAGCCGATTGGCGTCCAATCCGCTCGCGGTCCGGGCGTACAGACAAGGATTGCAAAATCTCACGACCGACTTCGACTGGTATCTGCTTGTCGGCGACGAGACCGCCCTTCCCGCGATCGGCCGCCGCCTCGAGGAACTAACTACCGGCTTTCGCCCATGCGCTCGTGGTCGCCGAGGTTGCAGGCCCCGAAGAGGAGCAGGCGCTGGAAAGCAAGGCCAGGCTGACGACACTCTGGCTTCATCGCGGCGGGGCACCGGCCGGTACCACGGATCAGCTCGACCAGGCTTTGCGTGGCCTCACGCTCCCGCCGGCGACGGCTATGTCTGGATCGCTTGCGAAACACTCGCCGCCAAGCGCCCTGGGGCCATCATGGTCGATGAGCGCCAGCATCCGAAAGCTTGGATCAAAGCGGCGGGCTACCGGCAGCGCGGCCAGGCCGACTTCCACGAAACACATGGCCATTGCATCGCCGCCCGTGCCGCTGGGATAGGCTTGGGGCCTGCGTTACCCGATGAGGCGGCGCGCGGCAGGCCGCGTCGCGCCATCTCACTCGCGGCCGATCCGCGCTTCCTCCAAAAAAAGCTTGCGCTTGACCACCTGCAAATCCACTAGTTGATAGCGGCATATCCGCTTGGCATGCTGCACCGCAAACGTATGGAGTCGCCTGATGAAAGCGTTATTGCTGGTCGATATTCAGAATGGTTTTTGCCCGGGCGGCAATCTTCCGGTGCCGCACGGCGATCAGGTGGTGCCGGTCGCAAACAAGCTGATCGACAGCGGCAAATACGATCTGATCGTCGCCTCGCAGGACTGGCATCCACCCGGCCACGGAAGCTTTGCCTCCTCCCATCCGGGCAAGAAGCCTTTCGAAATGGGCGAGCTTTCCGGCAAGCCACAGATGATGTGGCCGGATCACTGCGTCAAGAACACCCTCGACGCGGAACTGCATCCGGCGTTGAAATCCGAAGAGATCGACCTCATCCAGCAAAAGGGCGAAAATCCGCTGGTGGACAGCTATTCCGCCTTCCGCGACAACGACCGGGATGCCTCGACCGGGCTTTCCGATTTCCTCGAAGACCAGGGCGTGACAGAGCTCGACGTCTGCGGCCTGGCGACAGACTATTGCGTCAAATTCTCGGCGCTCGATGCGCTGGAGATGATGCCCGGGATCAAGGTCCGGTTCATCGAAGATGCAAGCCGCGGCATCACGCCGGAAGGGGTGGCTGCCGCAATAGACGAGATGCACGCACGCGGCATCGAGATCATCGACAGCCAAAAGGCTCTCACCGGCTGAGGCTCAGTCCCGCGCCGCCTGCTCCAGCCCGTAAATATCGTCTGCAAGGTCGTCGGCACGCTTCAGAAACGCCGCATGTGCATCCTGTAGGCCCTGCTTGTAATAGGCGGCGCCGATCTCCTTGGCGAAGAAGTCGAGGACCAGTTCCGACTTGAGCAGGCCGACCGGCTGATCCAGTTCCTTGTCGAAGAAGTGCTGGACCCGCGCAATCAGCGCGGCCTTATCGTCCTTGGAAAAGTCTATCGGCTTCATCGTCTCGTCTCCTGCCATTGTCAGAGATTTCCACCGTTCAGCGAAATCGATCGGTCGATCAAGGAAATTCGATTGCGGCGGAGGCGCTGGGCACATAGAGCAGGTTCGTTTTTGAAGGAGGACAACTGCCGATGAGTCGCGCGGAATTCGTCGAGGGTCTGCGGGGCGGCTTCACAGTCGCCGTGGCGTCCGCGCCTTTCGCAGCACTATTCGGCGCGCTTGCCGTTGATAATGGCATGTCGCTCGGCGAGCTGACGCTGATGAGCGCCACGGTCTATGCGGGTGCCAGCCAGATGGTCGGCATCGAGCTTTTCGGAAACAACGTCCAGGCCTGGCTCATCGTCGCCTCTATTCTCGCCGTCAATTTCCGCCATGTTCTCTATTCGGCGGCGATCGCGCGCTACGTCCGCCATTTCACGCCGCTGCAGAAGTTCTTCACCTTCTTCCTGCTCGTCGACCCGCAATTTGCCGAGATGGTGAAGCGCGGCGAGGAGGGCAAGCCAGTCACCTTCATCTGGTATCTCGGCTTCGGCATCATCATCTACGTGCCCTGGGTGCTGGTCAGCCTTCTCGGCGGGCTGCTCGGCAGCTTCATCGGCGACCCGAAGGCGATCGGCCTTGATATCCTGCTGCCCGCCTATTTCCTTGGTATCGTGCTCGGCTTCCGCAACCGCGACAACTTCTTGCCGGTCGCCTTCGTCAGCGCCGTCGCCTCTGCGATCGCCTACCATTATGTCGGCTCACCCTGGCATGTCAGCCTGGGTGCTGCGGCCGGCATCACCTTGGCTGCATTGCTGCCATTGCCTGGCGCGCTTAAGCCCGAACCCGAAAACGAACCGCACGAGGTCTGACATGGAATTCGATCTCCAGATGGTCCTTGTGATCCTCGCATCGGCTGTTGCGACCTATGCAACGCGCATTGGCGGTTATGTGCTCATCACCACGATGAAACGCATCCCACCGCGCATGGAGGCAGCCCTCAACGCCGTCCCTGCCGCCGTGCTGACGACCATCGTCGCACCGGCCTTCTTCGATGGCGGCTGGGATTCCAAGCTGGCGCTTGTGGTCGCCCTCATCGTCGGTCTCAGGGTGTCGCACACCTGGATGCTCGTCGCAGCCTGGCTTGTCGTCATGGCCTGGCGCCGCACGATCGGGTTCTAGGGCCGCGTGGCGCCTTAAACCTCAATATTCCAGCGGCAGCGTCGCATTTTCCAGCCAGGCTTTGACGTCCGCGTCGTGGATCAGCGGCATCAGCGCTTCGCGGGTGCGGGCGTGATAATCGTTGAACCAGCGCAGCTCGTCATGCGTCAGCAGTTCGGGAATAACGATCGTGCGGTCGATCGGGCAGAAGGTCAGCGTCTCGAAGCCCAGCATCGGCATGTCGCCGCCATCGATGTCCTCCGCCTCGCGCACATAGATCAGGTTTACGATGCGGATGCCGAAGCTGCCCGGCCGGTAATAACCCGGCTCGTTGGAAAGGATCATGCCGGGCAACAATTCCTGCGTCGAAAGCCTCGATATGCGCTGCGGCCCCTCGTGCACGGAAAGATCCGAGCCGACGCCGTGGCCAGTTCCGTGCCCGAAAGCCACGCCCGCCCGCCAGAGCGCGATGCGCGCCAGCGGGGCGAGATCGCAGCCCCGCGTGCCCTGCGGAAAGCGCGCCGTGCTGATCTGGATCATGCCCTTCAGCACCAGTGTGAATAAGCGCTTCTGCTCTTCCGAAACCGCGCCGATGCCGACGGTGCGGGTG
>NZ_JABEPH010000129.1:0-14834 GCF_013004495.1 Rhizobium sp. SEMIA 4085 | reverse complement strand
CATGCCGCCCCCCCGGCCCCGGCCCCCAGCACCGCGAAGCACAGAGCCACCGGAAGACCGACCAGGCCGCGATCTGCGCGCGTTCTGTGCTGCTCCTCCTTCGTCTGTGCAGCTTGAACGGCTTCACTGCAGTGCCCGAGAAAGCGCGCCAGATCACGCCGCGCGAGCCCCCCTTTCGCCGCCTGGGCCGCCCTTTCGGCGAGACCATCGGCGCCAATCATGTGGCTGATCGGAAGAGCGGCCGCGAGCGCACGCTCCCACCGTCTGATTGGCAGCGCCGGATTGCTACGCACACGGACATCGAGCAACACCACGAGCGCGTCGCGCGCATCGAGAATCCAATCCGGCGGAACGTTCCTGCGGCGTCCTTCTTTCTCGAACTCGGCCACGAGCATGCGAGCGGTCGCGGCCAACTCCTGCGGATCAGGCCGCTTCTCGCTTTCGGCTCGCTTCGCGAGGCCAAGCAGAGGCTCGGCCAGTGCTGGAAGCACGTCCGCTCCCACTCCATCCCGACCCGGAGTCTGGAAATAGTCTCTCACAGTTGGCCCTCCGCGGCCCATTTACGAAGCAGCGCCTCACCCACTTCAAAATGCATGGAATCTTCGCGGGTATAGCCAGCACCCCAATACCAACCGGCATCGTTGAAGAACTCTGCGAGCACGACAAGTCCGAACTGCGTGCTGCTATCTCCCATCCTGTCGAGGTCCTTCTTGAGTGTCAGATCGACGGCCGCGCCCCAGGCATGCGACGACACCGACCTGTTCGAGCCTCGCACATAACGCGCGCACAGCGCACCAGCAGTGCCGATCGCGGCATAGATATCCGGCTCCTCCTTTCGGAGGCGCTCCATGATATGCCCCAGCGAATCGAGGGCGGGCTTGATCATCGTTAGGCGGAAATGTCCTATTTCTCGGGTTACTAGGTTTCTCAGCAATTTCGGGTTGTTGACCGGCTGGCAGCTTGTGGAATAGGTAGTTCGCGGCTCGCCAAGGATTTGGCGGAGCACTGCCGGGGTCGGGCGTATGACGCCCTCGTTGAAGCGCTTCTTCGCCAGCTGCATGGGCTCCGTCATATTTTCGGTCTCCTCGGGCGGCGCCATACCGCCGAACTGGTCGATCGAAAATGACTGCTGGCTCAGAGGTTCCCCGGGCGACGGGGTGATGTCGGTGCCTGGCGGGACGGGCTCGGGGCGCGCCTGCGCTCGTTCTTTCACTTTTCCCTCAAGTTCCGTCACCTTTCTTTCGACCGAGTTCAGTTCAGCTCGCAGCGACTGGATCTCTCTGTCCTGCTGAGCGAGCTGTTGAGTTAACCGATCGATCCTTCCTGCATTCGGATCACGGTCCGTGTCCCGAAGCAGGTCGCCAACAAACGCGAAAACGGCCGCCGCAAGAATGACGCTCATTCCAATGACGACAGCCGCAATCGGATTTAATGGCCTCAAGGCGCTGCATCTCCGTCAATCCGAACGACTACCACAGAGACATTGTCTGGAGCGCCCTGATCGAGAGCGGCCGCTACCAGTCGCCGGCAGGCGGCGTCTGGGCTCGGCGCGCTCAAGTGATTGATGATCTCGCGCTCGGCAAGACAATCGGTCAATCCGTCGGAGCAAAGAAGAAGAAAGTCGCCCGGCTCTAGCGCGACTTCGACGCAATCCACGTCCAGACGGTCGGCGGCGCCGATTGCCCGAGTAACAACGTGGGATTGCGGGTGCTGCCGGACACCGGCGGGGCTAAGGTGCCCATCATCGAGAAGTTCCTGCACTACCGAATGGTCGCGCGTGAGTTGCAGCAACTCACCTCCTCGCAAACGATAGGCTCGGCTATCTCCCACCCAAGCGATTGTCGTCGCTCCGCCGTCGACGAGTGCCGCGACCACTGTAGCGCCCATCTGTGGCACATTGGCCGAAGCCGCCCAACGACGGACGGCGGAATTGGCTGACTGCAGCGCAGCAACGAGGTGAGCGCCGGAAACGGGAGTGTGCGGGATCAGGGCGAGCTGTTCGATGACCAGGTCAGCTGCGACGTCGCCGTGGCCGTAGCCGCCCATCCCGTCAGCTACTGCCCAAAGGACACCCGAGGGATCGGTGAGAATCGCGTCTTCGTTGTTTGTTCGCACATGCCCGGTATGACTTAGTCCCGCTCCTTGCGGCCTGCCCGGCCGGTTGGGCACGCGCGTTGAAGCATTGTCCCGAGAATCCGGGGTCATGATCGGATGAACCCCATTAGATCGATCCGTCGCGAGAGCGGCTAGCGGATCGGTTGCAGCTAAAGTCATCCTATAGTAATTTCATAGGAGGCGAAACCTTTTTGCCAAAGGAGCCTAAGATGAAGCGCCTGCTGACCACCAAGCTGACGGTGTTTCTCGCTCTATTCTTCGTGACCCAAACTGATTTGGGTGCGCAGGAACTGAACGATTCGGCGCTTAAAGAGCGCTTTCAGCGACAGATCGAGTTGTTCAAGGCGGCACGGCTCGGAGCCACGCGTGGCCTGGTTCTTACCAACTCCAATTCCACGCCCAAAGCCGCGGCCGTACCGGTGACAATTGCCACGCCGGAAACCGGCGCAGCCAAACCCGCTCCGGCTCCCCCTGCCCCTGCAGCCATTGCTTCCCAAGGAACCCAAGCTGCCCCAGCTGTAGGACAGCCATCAATCCCGCAACCGACAGCGACATCACCGACGACTGCCGTATCCGCAGCAGTGACAAGCGATCCGCAGACATACTGGAAGCTGCCGCCCGACGACCAGATCAACGTCCGCGTAAATTTCGACTTCGATTCAGCAGCCATAGCTCCGAACCAAAAGGCGATGCTGCAGAAGCTTTGCGGAGTAATGAAGGATATGGACATCAAACTCGTCCGTATCATCGGTCACACGGATGCTGTCGGAGGCGCAAGCTACAATCAGCACCTGTCAGTCCTGCGCGCGAAGGAGGTAACCCGCTTCTTCACGGATGATTGCAACATCGCTCGGGAACGGCTCGAAGCAGTTGGGGCAGGCGAGCAGTTTCTTCTCAACCAGGAAAATCCGAAGGCTGACGAGAACAGGCGCGTAGAATTCCAGGCTGTGAGCTAAAGACGGCTGCAGCTGCTAGCTGGCGGGAGCACTTTTCTTATTCAAACGCGTAGGTGAAGCCTTCGGCAGATGCTCCGACCGTGGCCTTGGTGAGACGTTTGCCTTCGAGTGCCCAGTTCAGAACGCCTTGGCTCAGCGTCGGCAGTAGCGTGTTTGTCAAGATCGCGTCGATCATGCGCCCCCCCGATTCAACTTCGGTGCACCGAGCCTTGATCAATTCCAGAACCCCGTTCCCGATGACCAGTTCGGCGTCATGGCTGGCGCGCAGTCGGCGCGCGATCTTGGCGAAATGATGTTGTGTGATCGCATCGATCATTGAATCTGAGAGCGGGTAATAAGGTACGACAATCACCCGCCCGAGGAACGCTGGCGGAAACACTTTCAGCAGTGGCGGCCGCAGTGCGCTTTCGAGTTCCTCAAGCGGCGGCCGCGTCCTGCCGCCGTCTGTTCGCTTCATGATAACGTCCGAACCGACATTCGACGTCAGCAGGATAAGGGTGTTCCTAAAGTCGATCCGTCGGCCCTCGCTGTCGTCCATCATTCCCTTGTCGAAAACCTGGAAGAAGATCTCGTGCACATCCGGGTGCGCCTTCTCGACTTCATCGAGCAAAATGACGGAATAGGGGCGCCGCCGCACGGCTTCGGTCAGTACCCCTCCCTTGCCGTAGCCGACATAGCCGGGAGGGGCACCCTTGAGGGTAGAAACTGTGTGTGCCTCCTGAAATTCCGACATGTTGATCGAAATCAGATTCTGTTCGCCTCCATAGAGAGCTTCGGCGAGCGCCAGCGCCGTTTCTGTCTTGCCGACGCCTGAAGGGCCGCACAGCAGGAAAACGCCCACAGGCTTTTCAGGTGAGCCAAGTCCCGCACGGCTGGTTTGCACGCGCCGCGCGATTGATTCCATTGCAAATTCCTGGCCGACGACGCGCTCTCCCAGAACCTCGGCGAGCTGTAGCGCTTTTTCAGTCTGGCTGGTCAGCATCCGGCCGACGGGAATACCCGTCCAGTCCTGCACGACGGAGGCCACAGCGTTCCTGTCGACGGAAAGCAGGATGAGCGGCGTCTCGCCCTGAACGCCCGCAAGTTCCGCCATCAGCACCTTGAGCCGTGCAAGATCGGCGCCCTGGTTCGGGAGTACTCCATCGCCGCTCTCCTGCTCGGGGAGATCCACGTCAGCGGCCACCGGCAATTCCTGGTCTGCTTCTCCCTCGGCCAGCACCGCATCAAGCTTAACTCCCTTTCCCCGTAGCCCCGCCCGTAGATCGAGGATTTCGGAGACCATTGACTGTTCCTTTTCCCAACGGGCCTTTGCGGAAAGCAACGCGGCTTCCGTCTCGACGAGCGAGGCTTCGACCTTCGACTGGCGCTCCGCGACCTCGATGCCGATTGCAGCTTCGCGCCCGATAATGCCCTGCTCGACCTCGAGAGACTGCTTGCGCCGCAGAAGATCTTCGACCTCAGCCGGTGTCGCGTGCTGCGATACCGCCACGCGCGCGCAGGCCGTATCGAGTAGGCTGATTGCCTTGTCCGGCAGTTGGCGTGCGGGGATATAGCGATGTGAAAGGCTGACGGCTGTCTCGATGGCTTCGTCCAAAATCTGCACCTGATGGTGCTTCTCCAGCACGCCTGCCACGCCACGCAACATCAGGATGGCGGCTTCTTCATCAGGCTCTTCAACCTTGACCACCTGGAAGCGGCGGGTCAAAGCCGGGTCTTTCTCGATATGCTGCTTGTATTCTGCCCATGTCGTTGCAGCGATCGTGCGCAGCTCGCCACGCGCCAATGCCGGTTTAAGAAGATTTGCCGCGTCTCCCGTTCCCGCTGCCCCGCCTGCCCCGATCAGTGTATGAGCTTCATCGATGAAGAGGATGATCGGAGTTTCAGATGCCTGGACTTCCTCGATGACTGTCTTCAGCCGCTTCTCGAACTCGCCCTTGACGCTCGCCCCTGCCTGCATCAAACCGATGTCCAGCAGGTGTAGCGCCACACCTTTCAGCGGCGGCGGCACATCTCCTTCTGCAAGGCGGAGCGCAAAACCCTCGACCACCGCCGTCTTTCCCACTCCGGCTTCGCCGGTCAGGATCGGGTTATTCTGGCGCCGGCGCATGAGGATATCGACAATCTGCCGGATCTCTGGATCCCGGCCCAGGACCGGGTCAATTTGGCCGTCGCGTGCGCGCCGGGTGAGGTCGGTGGCGTATTTCGCCAGTGCGGAGTCGCCGCCCGCGGGGCGTTTTTTCCGCGACGGGTCTGGAGCTTCGGCCTTGCCGGCATTCTCAAGTGATCCGGCCAGCACGTCGTCCAGCCGGGGGATCAGGGAATCCGCCTCGATCCGATCGAATTCGGCGCTGATCTTCAACAGAAGCCCGTCAAGTACCGCTACCTTTCTGCAGGCCAGCAGAACATGCACTCCGCGAACCTCGTCAGATCCGAACTGCAGGTTTGCCAGGCTCCAGGCCTCCTGGATGGCATGAAAGATGTGATCGGAAAACTCCTCGATGGAGGTAGCGCCATAGGGAAGCTTGTCTATCGCCCTCGCCATATCGGCAGCAAGCCGGCCGAGATCCACGCCAGCATCGTGGAAGATAAGCTGAAAATCTGCGCGGTCGACCAGGGCCAGCTGTTCGATCCAGTGAACGAGTTCGACATAGGGATTGCCGCGAAGCTTGGCCGCGTCCGCCGCCGCCTTGAAAGCGCGCAAGCAAACGGGATTGAGTTTGCCGACCAGTTCCTTGCGCTTGAAGCTCTGCTGCATGTCGGTCGGCTCCTATCATGTGATCTTGAATAGGGCGTCGCTGGTCTTCGATCGCTAGTCACAGCGTGCCACATTAGTGTATTCTTGACAAATATTCGACCCGCGTGTTCTTGATGAATATTATGTCGCGTGGTTCTGGGTGCGCTGGGAGGCTCCAGATGATTGATCCTCTGCCTGGCGACATCTTCCGCAAAGGACAGGTGCTCAACAACACCTACGAGATCGAGGGTGTCCTCGGCCGCGGTGGAACAGGTGAAGTCTATCGAGCAAGCAACCGGATCACCGGCCGCGTGGTGGCGCTTAAGGCGCTGAAGCGGGAGCTCTCGGCAAATGCCGGCTATCTGGAGCTTATGAAGCGAGAGGAGGAGATGCGCAGCATCTCCCACCACGCGGTCGTGCGCTACACCGACTGCAGCCAGACCGGCGACGGCCACGTCTATCTGGTGATGGACTACGTTGCCGGCACGCCGCTCAGTGAGTGGCTCGAGCAGGGCGGGGCTACCGCGCGGGATCTGCTAGTGGTGGCACACAGAGTGGCCGAAGGTCTTGTCGCAACGCACGAGCGCAAGATCGTCCACCGCGACCTTTCTCCTGACAACATCATCCTTCGCGACGGCAGGCCGGAGGAAGCCGTCATTATCGATTTTGGTATCGCCAAGGACAGCAACACAGGAGCGCGCACGATTGTCGGCAACGAGTTTGCGGGCAAGTATGAATATGCCGCGCCGGAGCAGATGCATGGGCAAGCGGAGCCGCGGTCCGACCTTTATGCCTTGGGCGCATCGCTGCTCGCAACCTTTCGGGGAAGGGTTCCAGACGTCGGAAGGAGTCCGGGCGAGGTCGTCCGTCATAAGGAGCGCCGGCTTGACACCTCGGGCGTTCCAGAACCGCTCAAGACGCTGATCGACGACCTCACTCAGCCTGACCCGGCCCACCGGCCACCGAGTGCCGCCGCGGTCGTGAATGAAATCGGACGGTTGCTGCAACCTGGTCACGCCAAAGCACGGCCGGGCGGGCGCAACAAGAGGCTCATGTTGCGGCCATGGCTTCTTATTCTGCCTCTTGCGGCGCTGGCCGCTATTGGCGGACTTTGGCTTCTCGGAGTTTTTGAAAGCTTGTCTCCGACTGCCCTGCCGATCGCGACGCCCTACAAACTCACTGCCGGGGTGGACGCGCAAGGGCGGCCCACGCTTGCCGGTTTCGCTCCCGACGCCGACCAGCATCAGGCAATCCTAGCAAACTTCACCCGCACGGTCGGGCTTCCCCCACCTAATAACGCCCTCACACTCGCCCAGGGCGCGCCATCCCAACGGTGGTCGCAGGACGTCGATGTCTTTTTTGCGGCCGCCGTTCCGCTCGACGAGTGGAAGCTTGAAATAGCTGATCGAACGGTCCGCCTCTCGGGCCTCGCCGCCGATAAAGCGGGACGCGAAGCTGCGGTCACACGATTTAATGCGGCAGCAAAAGCGGCCGGCTACCGGCCTGTCGCCCGTATTGCTGCCGGCCCGCGAGATCTGTCGCCGGACCAACTGAAACCCCTTATCGTGCCGCTTCAGACCTGCGGCCCACTGCGCGTTCAACAACCGGAGGGCGGTACCTTTCCCCTCGGATCAACGATCTCCATCCAAGGAGACGTCGCTTCAAGCGGCGACATTGACGCCCTCCAGCAGGCACTCGCACCCCACGTCGGAGATCGCGAGCTGCGCTTCGATACCACGGTACTCAGCGCCCAGCTGTGCGTTGTTCAAGTGCTGCTGCCGGATACGCCGCAAGGTCAGATGACGATCGTTCTTGGCTATGGCGACAGATCCGAGCCGAACATGTCCGGCATCTATTCGGTTGGCGACAATCCCGTTATCGACGTGCTCGCGCCGGCTTCGCTCGACAAGGGGTACTTGTGGGTCGCCATCGCCGACGTCACCGGCAATCTCTTCAATGTTCTTCCGAACATCAAAAGACCCGATCATGCACTCGCCGAAATCGGGACCGTGACAGATGGCATGCGCACCATTCGGGTCGCCTATCCAACGGCAGAGGGTGCCGCCGACCCCGCAAAGCTCACCTTCGCCGTCGACAACACCTTCGGCAGAACTCTGATAATTGCTATGCAGACAGACCAGCCGCTTTTCCCCCAGCTTCGACCAACAACCGAGTCCACCAAGTCCTTTGCCGAAGATTTACGTGCAGTGGTAGCGGCCGGTCATGTCTCGATGCTGTCAATGACGACCCGGTTAATCGACACGCGCAAATAATTGCAAGTCCCAGAAATCTGCCATTAGTCTAGAACAAGAAGTTGTGGTAAAAGCAAAAGTAGGGGAATACTAGTCGGTTAACGGGGGGATCTGTTGTTCAACTCGGCTCTCTGGTTAAGTCCACTGAACGGCGACAACCCGTCGGGCGAAAGCTTACGGAATGACGGACGATTCCACGAGTTGGAACGCCTTGTGCAACCGCAGATCGAGATCAGCCGCGACGAACGCAATAACCCGGTCTCACGGACCGAGGTCCCGGTCGATTGGTCGATCGTCCTTCGAAAATCAGAAGAGTTGCGCCCGCACGGACGGGATCTGAGGCTCCTCGTGATCGTGACCCGCGCCCTTGCAAATGAACAAGGTCTTGCTGGCCTCGCGGAAGGCTTGAACCTGATCACCGGAAGCTTCGACATGCATTGGGAAACGATGCATCCGGAACTTCGTGAGGGCTTGCCTCCACGGGATGCCGCCCTGCGCCGGACTAATGCTCTTCTCCAACTCCAAAACGAGAAGGATGGGCTACTCGGCGATCTTCGGAAGATGACTTTCTTTGCGCCACGGAGCGTCGGGCCCGTCACAGGGCGCGATCTCGAGCGCGGGGCTCTCGACACCCGAACCGTTCTCAACGAGGCTGCACCCGGACTGAGCGACGCTGAGAAGGCGTCGCTCGTAAGCGAGCACGACCAGTTACTCAATCGCGTGAGGATCGGCTGCGCGGCGTTTGCGGAACAAGCCGGGGACGAGGCGTCCGCGCTCATCGTCAGCGCAAACGCTGCCGCCACAGCGATGGAAGCCCTCGAGACATCGCTCAATCGGCGACTCGGCGGGGATGTGCGCGTGACCTTGCCAGATCTCAGTCGCTTCCTGCAGCGAGTGATCTCTACGCTTGAGCGTGTCAAGCCCAACCCCAGGCAGGAAACTGCAAACGAGGAAACGCTCGATCGTGAGAGCGCGGCTGCAAAAACGATCTCTGACGCAGCTCCGGCTTACAGCGGAGCACCGGCAGTCTTTCCGTCGCGGCTCACCTCTCCCGCGGAGGCCCCAAACTGCATCAACCTCTTCATTCCCTTCTCCGCCCGCACTAAACCGTCGAGTCCTGTTCCCCTCCTGCCGCCACGGAGCCACCGAATGGGGCCGATGGATTTTCTGGAACTCATGGAGGACCTGGCGCCCTCCGGTTTGAAGGAATTCCGGCTTCTGGCCGGTGTGCCGGAAAGAAAAAAACCTGTCCCTGGGACGAAAGGTGATCACCAATGAGCGAAACTAAGGCCAAGGTAATTGAACGAAACCGGGCGCCTCGCGTCCAGATCGCTTACGAAGTCGAAACTTACGGCAGTCCGACCACCATCGAATTGCCGTTCGTCATGGGCGTGATGGCGGATCTCGCGGGCGCCTCCCAGACGCCGGAGGCCCGCAAGTCCGTCCGGGACCGCTCCTTTGTCGAAACCGACGCAAACAGGTTCGGTCGTTTCATGGAAGCACTCAGCCCGCGCGTCAAAGCCCGCGTGAAGAACACCCTTCCCCAGCCTGCCGGCGAAGAGCGCGACGAAGAGCTTACGCTAGACCTGACCTTTACGAGCATGGCCGATTTCGCGCCGGATCGTATTGCCGAACAAGTTCCACAGCTTGCAGAACTCCTGAGAATGCGCGGCCAACTTGAGGAATTGCTCGGTTTCATGGATGGCCGCATCGACGCCGAAAAACGCATCGCGCAACTTTTGAACAACGAGCCCCTGTTGGGAAAGATCGCCGATCAGGCGCTCGAAGATAGCAGCAAGTCGGAGGTCTGAGCCATGGCCGAACAGGAAAGTACCGCTGCAGTTGGTGTCACGGAAGCCAAAGAAGTCGACCTTCAGGAATTCAGCGAACTTCTGGAAAAGGACTTCAAGGTCAAAAAAGATGACAGCGACAAGCTTCAAACCTTGGTCAGAAATCTGGCGCTTGCTGCGCGCGGCCGTACAGAATCGACAGTCATCTCTTCCAACGCGATCAAATCGATCAAGTCCTTGATTGCCGGCATCGACAAGCTGCTGACCGAGCAGACCAACGAAATTCTCCATGCGCCTGAAGTGCTGCAGATGGAGGGGACATGGCGCGGACTGTGGTACCTCGTGAACAATACCGAGACGGATCAAAAGTTGAAGATCCGCGTCATGAACATTTCGAAGGAGGAGTTGGCTGATACCCTTGAGGATTACGAGGGTCAGATGTGGGACCAAAGCCCCATATTCAAGAAAGTCTACACCGACGAATACTCGATGCTCGGCGGCAACCCCTTTGGCTGCCTGATCGGTGCCTACGAATTCTCAAATCACCCGAAGGATGCCGGTCTCCTCCGCAACATGTCCGGCATCTGCGCCTCGGCGCACACCCCCTTCATTGCCGCCGCCGCCCCCCGTCTGTTCCGCATGGAAAGCTGGCAGGAACTGCCTAACCCGCAAGACCTGCAACAGATCGTGTCGTCGCCGGCCTATGCCTCATGGCAGTCACTGCGCGAGAGCGAGGACGCCCGTTACATAGGGTTGACAATGCCACGGGTGCTGGCGAGGCTGCCTTATGGCGCAGAAACCGTTCCTGTGAAGGGCTTCGCGTTCGAGGAAGAGGTCCAGGGCGACCATCACCGATATGTCTGGATGAACGCGGCCTTCCCAATGGGGGTCAACATCAACCGCAGCCACAAGCTGTTTGGCTGGGGCACGCAAATCCGCGGGGTCGAGAACGGCGGGGCAGTGATCAATCTCCCTGTCCATAACTTCCCGACCGACGACGGGACGGTGGCGATGAAATGCCCGACCGAGGTCGCCATTGACGATCGGCGCGAGGCCGAGCTCGCCAAGCTCGGGCTGATGCCGATCCTCCATCGCAAGAACACTGATATTGCTGCCTTCATCGGCGCCCATTCGTTGCAAGACGACGAGGCGCGAGCCGGCCGTCTGGTCGACCCGGATGCTCAGGCCAACGAGAGACTGAGTGCAAATCTGCCCTACCTTTTCCCGGTTTCCCGTTTCGCCCATTACCTGAAGGCGATCGCTCGCGATAAGATTGGCTCATTCAAGGAACGTGCCGACATGCAGATTTGGCTGACGGAGTGGATCAACCGCTACGTTCTCGCCAACCCTGCCTTCGCCGACGAAAAAGCGCGCGCAAAACGTCCCCTTGCAGCCGCCGAGGTCCAGGTTGACAGCGTCGAAGGTCGCCCCGGCTGGTACAATGCTCGGTTTTATCTGCGGCCCCACTACCAGCTGGAAGGCATCAATGCTTCGCTCCGGCTCGTTTCGGAGCTGCCGTCTATGAAGTCTTGAACAACATTTAGCCGATGGGAGGTTATTCATGAAAATCGACGGTTTTCTCAAGGTACCTGACATCACGGGGCCGAGCGTTCGCGACGGCCACGTAGACGAAATCGAGGTGCACGGAGTGGAGTTTGAAATGCAGGCTCCTTTCGATCCGAATTCGCTATCGCGGAGAGGCCGCGTCAGCTTGGGCATGCTCAATTTCATCAAGCACTACGATAAGGCCTCGCCCTATCTGAAGAAGGCTCTGTTCGACAACAAGCTTCTGGACGAGGTCAAGTTTTCAGCGCGCAGAACGATAGAAGGCGAAACGAGCGACTACCTGGTCATCACGTTGAAGGAAGCTTCGGTGACCAACTACACCATGAAGCCGAGTGAGGAAGAGCCAGATGTGATCGAAGAGCGCGTCGGCTTCGCTTACAAGAACATCACTTTCAATTACGACGACAATGACGAGGTCGAGATGGATGTCTATGTCGGCAAGTGACAGCTGGCAAAAAGGATTTGGAAGGAAGACGAGACCCGGGGGACAACTGCGGGCGACTCGCGAAGCGATCCAGCCGTCCTTGTGGGATCGCCTGGTGAACGACCTGCCGGGGCTCAACTCGGAAATCAACCAACTTCGGCAGGCGATCCAGAAAGAGATAGACCTCGAACGTCTGAACGGGCTGGTTGCCGCAGGGGTTCACCAAATGGAGGCTGCTGCGGATATCAGCGCCGAGCAGAAGAAGAACATACACCGCCTGTTCTCTCTTGAGCGACGCCAGGCAGAACTGGAAAGTCGCGGCGTCGTTGTCTCGACCGATGTGCTGCGCGAGGCAGTGCGGCGCGACATCGAGGCGCTTTTTAATGCACAACGCTTCGAATCCACGCCACTCTTGACGGATTTAGAGGCAGATCAGGCTGGGGACAACCCTCCGTCGCTTGAGGATTTCCCGGAAGTTCGCCGCAGCGTGATCAATTATGGGGTTCCCCCCTTCTCCGGCCGTTCCTCCCGTGACTTCGACCGCGATGAACTGTCGAAGGAAATCCGAAGCGTGCTCGCCGCGTTTGAACCTCGGCTGAAGGAAAGCGCGACGAAAGTTACCGTCAGCCTCGGCGACAGGGCGACCGGCCTCAGGATCGACATCGACGCACTGCTGCTTACCTCGCCGGCGCCCGAACGGCTGCTCCTGCGCACGATACTCAACCTCGACGACGGTTCGGCGCGGACTGAACTTAAGGACACCTGACCATGGACCGGGTCTTCCTGGAGTATTACGAGGAAGAACTAACCCACATCCGCGCGCTCGCCGCCGAGTTTGCAGATATGCATCCCTCGATCGCACGCAACCTTTCCCTTGATACGGCTCCGTGTCCCGACCCCTTCGTCGAACGCCTACTGGATGGCGTGGCTTATCTGGCCGCGCGCACCCGACAGAAGGTGGATGCAGAAAGCTCCCGTTTCGCACGAAGCGTGCTCGAAAATTTCTATCCGGATCTCGTTTCGCCGACGCCCGCAACCGCCATGGCTTTGCTGAAGCCGGGCCAGCAGGTTCAAACGATGCTCGCAGGACACCTTGTGAAGCGCGGGACCCGGCTGGTTTCAAGCGTCCGCCCAGGCCTTTCCACCCGGTGCATCTATACCACGGCCCAGGACGTGATGCTCTGGCCGCTCGCGATTACCTCGGCCACCTACATACAGGATAGAAGCGCACTCGCCGCAGCGGGGATTGCTCCGATTGACGGCGTAACCGGTTCGGCGGCATTGAGCATCACCTTCAATCGAACCGGCAAAGGCAAGCTCAGCGACTTGTCGCTCGACCGCCTGGATCTTTATTTTGGTAGCAAGAGCAAGGCGTCGCTGCTCTTCGATACGCTCTTTGGCGCTTGCGCCGCGACCGGCGCCCGCCCCGAAGGACGCGATAATGCCCTGAGCGCACTTCCGGAGCCGGAGATGATCGGGATCTCCGACGAGGAAGCACTTATGCCGCGCACACGCGAAACATTCGAAGGCTACAGGCTTTTGCGGGAATACTTCATCGCGCCGGAAAGATTTCACTATGTGCGCGTCACAGGGCTGCAGCCGGTCGTTCGGCGCTGCGGGGCTGGGCTGGAACTGCTCTTTCTGTTGCGGCGTCCCATCCCCGAGCTGGCGAATATCGCAGCGAAAGATTTCGAACTCTTCGCAACGCCAATCATCAATCTGTTCGAGCGCGGCTGCAATGTCATCGAACTCGATGCACGGCGGACCCGGCAAGTGCTTCACGCCGATCGCACCCGCCCACGGGATTTCGAGATCTATCGCGCAATCCGCGTCGAAGATGCCGATGCCGAAGGCCCCGACGCCGAGATGCCGGCTCTCTTCAGCCTGGGCCAGAACCGTGGAAACGGCTGGGTCTATTTTACCGAACGCCGCCCGCGGCGCCCGAGTGAAGACGAGCTTCGCCAGGGGCAAACGCGGACCTCCTATACAGGTGACGATGTCTTCATCACGCTTTCGCGCCCGGCTCAGTCCAAAGCCGCCCGGCCACCGAAGCGGATCGAGGTGACGGCCCTGTGCACCAATCGCGATCTACCGATATTGGACGATACGCCGTCCCTCACGCTCGAGAGCGGCGATCCCGTCGAGACCATCCAACTCCTTGGCGCGCTGCGGCCGCCGTGGCCCTCGATTCCAGCGACGCTCCCGGCTGAAGCAGTGGAAGGCTCCAGAGCCGATGAACTCGCCTGGCGGCTCATCGCGCAACTCTCGCTGAATTTCCTCAGCCTGGCTGAGGAGGGCCGCGGGGTTGATCCGCTTCACGCTCTACTTGAGCTTTACGCGAACCGCGGGGATCCAAGTCTCAGCCGGCACGTGCGCGCCGTCGCCCGCGTCGAGGCTCGACCCTTGATCGAGCGCTTGGCAATCGCCGGGCCAATGTGTTTTGCGCGCGGCACCGAGGTTACGCTTCATATCGACCAATCCGTGCTTGCCGGGCACAGCACGTTGTTGCTCTCGGCGCTGCTGGCAAGGCTTTTTGCTCGCTATGCGGCAATCAACGCTTTCGTGCGAACCCGCGCGCGGATCATACAAAAGCAGGAGGATGTGCTATGGCCCATAGCGCCGGGCAATCGCTTCCTGATCTGAACGACGCTGCTCCATCCCTTGAGGCGTTCGACTTTTTCGAGCTCTTGCGGCGCCTCGAAGACGACGGACGGCTTTTTGGGCAGGCCGGCCGCCCGGACCGGGAACCGGCGCGGCTCGGACAGCATGTGCGGCTCGGTTTTGCCGTGCAGGATGTCGCGAAGGTCGAGCCGGCCACCGAAACCACGCCGGCGCGCGTCACGGTCTCGAACCTCGGATTGCTCGGACCAGAGGGTCCAATGCCCCTCTACCTAACGCGCTGGGTGCTGGATCGGCTGTCGCAACGCTGGTTTTCCAGGGCGGACATGCGGGAGGTCAGCGATACGACCTTCGTCGATTTCGTGAATATTCTTCAGC
>NZ_JABEPH010000128.1:0-14906 GCF_013004495.1 Rhizobium sp. SEMIA 4085 | reverse complement strand
CAGGTTTTTGTAGGACTTGGCGTATGAACGGAAGATCTCCGTCACCATCTCCTCATTCGTCGGTCCATAGAGCATCGGCCGGTCCTGGCGGTCCTTGATACGCAGCATCTCCTTGCCATAGGCGTCGTAGCGCCCGCTTTCCTGCCAGAGCTCGGCGGACTGCAGCGTCGGCATGGAAAGCTCGATCGCGCCGCTACGATTCTGCTCCTCGCGGATAATGGAATTCACCTTGTCGAGAACGCGTTTGCCGAGCGGCAGCCAGGAATAAATGCCCTGCGACTGCTGGCGGATCATGCCGGCGCGCAGCATCAGCCGGTGGGAGACAATTTCCGCCTCCTTGGGGTTTTCCTTGAGGATGGGCATGAAATAGCGGGACAGACGCATGGCGGATTCCAGAGCAGTTGGGATTCCGCTCTCGTGCGGAATCGACGGCGATCGTTGATATCGGGAGCGTCATAACCGCTTCGCGGCCGGAAAGAAACCCGCGTGATGCGCGAGCAGCCTATCGTAGACGCAAGTTTGCGGCCGAAAAATGCCTGTGCGAAAAAAAGCGGGCATTTCTAAAGGTTTGCATCAAAATCTTGTCAACAGGTATTTTTTTCTCAAGTGTAGCAAAAATGCAAAAAAAGCTGATGACAAAGCTTAATCTTTGAGCTAGCTTTAGCTCACAAAACAGGCAGGGAGATTAAATTCCTGTCGAATTCGCGGTCAAGTCTTGGGAGGATCAGATCTTAGGCGCGCTCGTCGCAGCCCCGGCAACGGTTACAGATCACGCGATACTTAAAACAAGGCTTTCAGCCTTGTTTTTTTTTGGTTTTTCCAGCCTAACGCGGCGCAAAAAGCCCTACTTCTTACCCTACGGCAAGGCGTCATGCCGTTGCGTGAGTCCGCTGCGTCATTTCCGTGATGTCCGTATGACAGCTCCGGCTTTCCCGGCAAGTTTACATATGCTCAAAGATTGAGCAAAAGCTCCACTTCATCGGAAGCTCGGGCCAATCTGCGGGAGGGCGTCGAAACCCCAGCCGAAATAGGTCGAGGAGATATACCACGCGCCATAGACGACCCCCGAAACAATGGTCGTCAGTGAAAAGGTGAAGAGCGCCCGAAAACGCGTCGGCGCGCTCGGAACGGTGCCGAGAACCACATCGTTGTCCTCCGCCTGCGTGCGCAGGCCGATCGGCAGCACGGCAAAAAGCGTGATCCACCAGACGATGAAATAGACGGCAAAGCCCTGTAGAAAAATCTGCAGCATTTCTGTGTCCCGAGACGCCGTTGCAAACAGTGCGACAGACGCGCTTATAGAGCGGAATGGTGGATAGCTCAAATCCCATATCCGGACCCTTCCGCAGTCAGGTCCCTCTGCCGCAGCCTGCCTCAGACCTGTTCCAGCTCGATCAGGGTGCCGAAAAAGTCCTTCGGATGCAGGAAGAGCACCGGCCTTCCATGGGCGCCGGTTTTCGGCTCGCCGCTGCCAAGCACCCTCGCGCCCGATTTCGCGAGTTGATCGCGCGCCGCAAGAATGTCCGAAACCTCGTAGCAGATGTGATGCATGCCGCCGGAAGGGTTCTTTTCGAGGAAGGCGGCAACCGGCGAATTGTCGCCCAGCGGCTCCAGCAGTTCGACCTTGGTGTTCGGCAATTCGACGAAGACGACGGTGACGCCGTGTTCAGGTAAAGCTTGCGGCTGCGAGACCCTGGCACCCAGCGTATCGCGGTAGCCTGCCGTTGCTGCGGCAAGGTCGGGGACGGCGATGGCGATGTGGTTGACGCGGCCAAGCATCGATCAGACCTTTGTGATGAACGCCGTGACTATCGGCTTCTTGCCCCAGGTCTGGTTTGCCGCAGCGCGGACCGCGCGGCGCACCGCTTCCTGCATCATGTCGAGGTCCTTGCGGCGGGCGCGCGGGATGCTCTCGATAGCGCCGACGACGGCGTCGAAGAGCGTGTCCTCCATCTCGTCGCCCTCGTCGTCATAGACCGGCAGGCCAATGGCCACGAGATCGGGATCGCCCACAATGTCGTAGCGGCTGTCGACCACGAGGTTGACCGCGACATGGCCGACATAGGAGAGCTTCTTGCGCTCGCCTATCCCCATCTCGTCGAAATCGCCGATGAGCATGCCGTCCTTGTAGATGCGTCCGTGCGGCGCCTCGTCGATGACCTCGACCGGACCGGGCGCAAGCCGCAGAATATCGCCGTTGCGCACCCGCGGCACGATGCCGATACCGGATTGTTCCGCCAGTTCCTTGTGAGCTGTCAGATGCGTCGCCTCGCCGTGCACGGGCACGACGATCTTCGGGCGTGTCAGCTCGTACATCTTCTGAAGCTCGTTGCGGCGCGGATGGCCGGAGACGTGAACCAGCGCTTCGTTGTCGGTGATGACGTGCACGCCCTGTTCGGTGAGGCCGTTCTTGATATCCTGGATCGCCTTCTCGTTGCCGGGGATGGCGCGGGAGGAGAAGACGACGATATCGCCGGCGGCGAGTGCGACGTTGCGCATCTCGTCGCGCGATAGCTTGGCAAGCGCTGCGCGCGGCTCGCCCTGGCTGCCGGTCAGGATGACCACGACCTTGTCGCGCGGGATATAGCCGTATTCGTCCTCGGAGATGAATGGTTTGACGCCTTCCATCAGTCCGATCTCGCGCGAGACATCGACGACGCGCTTCAGCGAGCTTCCGAGCAGCAAGACTTCGCGGCCTGCGGCTTCAGCGGCCTCGGCAATGGTGCGGATACGGCCGACATTCGAGGAGAAACTGGTGACCGCCACGCGGCCTTCGGCATTCTCGATGATCCTGCTCAGGCTTTCCGAAACATCCTTTTCGGACGGCGAAACGCCGTCGCGAAGCGCATTGGTGGAGTCACACATCAGCGCTAACACGCCCTCGTCCCCGAGCTGGCGGAAGCGGGTCTCGTCGGTCAGCGGTCCAAGCGACGGCTCGTGGTCGATCTTCCAGTCACCGGTATGGATCACATTGCCGAGCGGCGTGCGGATCATCAACGACATCGGCTCGGGGATCGAGTGATTGACAGCCACGCCTTCAATGCTGAAGGGACCGGCATTGATCGTATCGCCTGCCTTGAAGATCGTCACCGGCACTTCGCCGATCGCATCTTTCTCGAAATTGCGCTTGGCTTCCAGCAGGCCCGCGGTGAAGGGCGAGCCGTAGACGGGAACATTCAGGCCCGGCCAGAGGTCGGCCAGTGCACCGTAGTGATCCTCATGCGCATGCGTGATGATGATCGCCTTGAGGTTCTTACGCTCGGCAGCGAGAAAGCGGATGTCGGGCAGCACCAGATCGACGCCCGGAAGATCCGGACCCGGGAAGGTGACGCCGCAATCGACCATGATCCACTGGCGGTGATCTGCCGGGCCGTAGCCGTATAGCGCGAGATTCATGCCGATCTCGCCGACACCGCCCAAAGGCAGAAATACCAGTTCGTCCTGCTTAGCCATAATCTCCACTATCCAAAAAATACATCCCCGGCGGCAATCTGCATCATCTTGCCCGTGCCGGTTTCGAGCATCAACAAGCCATTATCATCAATCCCGGCGAATTGTCCGGAAATCGAGCGGTCCGGCAGATTGACCGTGATCTTCTCGCCGATGCCGCAGGCGACATCCCGCCAACGGGCGGTGATCTCGCGAACGCCTCGTCCTTCGTTCCAAATATCGAGCACCTCTGCCGTCGAAGCGAAGAGATGGGCGAAGAGTTCTTCGGGGGCGGCGGTACTTCCCTCTTGGCGCAGACAGGTCACCGGGTAGAGCGGATTGTCGGGCATGAGGGCGACGTTGATGCCGATCCCGATCACCAGCGCGTAGCGCTCATCTGCAAGTTTTTCACCTTCGACGAGGATTCCGCAGGTCTTCCTGCGGCCGATCAGGATGTCGTTCGGCCACTTCACCTCGAGCGGTGCTGCGCCAGGCGGCAGAACCATGCGGATTGCCTGATGCACGGCAACGGCGATTGCCAGCGGAAGCGACGAAAGGCGCTCCATCGGCGCCGGATCGATCAAGAGAAGGGAAGCGTAGAGATTGCCCCGTTCCGAAGCCCACGCGCGGCCGCGGCGGCCGCGGCCACTGGTCTGCTTTTCCGCGGTCACCCACAGGAAGCCATCGTCCCCTGCCCTGGCACGGGCAAGGCATTCGCTGTTGGTGGAGGATGTTTCCGACAGCGCCTCGTGCCGGAAATCGCCGAGCGATATCCGGCGCCGCACGGGAAACATCATCAAAAGAGCGTCGCAGCCGCGAGCTCGGCCGCACCGCCAATCGGGCCACCGATAACGACATAGGCAAGAACGAACAGGCCGGAAAGGCCGAAGACGAGGCGAAGTGGGCCGGAAACGCGGGCAAACTCATCCGTCGCTTCATCAAACCACATCAGTTTGATGACACGCAGATAATAGTAGGCCCCGACGACCGAGGCGAGAACGCCGATGATGGCGAGCGCATAGAGCTTGGCTTCGATGGCAGCGACGAAGACGAAGTACTTCGCGAAGAAGCCTGCAAGCGGCGGAATGCCGGCGAGCGAGAACATCAGGGCCGTCAGCACCGTCGCCATGAAGGGGTTCGTGCTGGAAAGGCCGGCGAGATCGTCGACAGCTTCGACGACCGTGCCGTCCTTGCGGCGCATCGACATGATGATCGCGAAGGAGCCGAGCGTCATGACCATATAGATGACCATGTAGAGCATCACGCCCGTCACGCCGGTCTGGTTGCCGGCGGCAAGCCCGACGAGCGCATAGCCCATGTGACCGATCGAGGAGTAGGCCATCAGACGCTTGATGTTCCGCTGCCCGATGGCGGCGAAGGCGCCGAGCAGCATCGAGGCAATCGAGATGAAGACCACGACCTGCTGCCAGTCGGCGATGACCGGCTGGAAGGCGGTGATGACGATGCGCGTCATCATGGCCATGGCCGCAACCTTCGGCGCGCTTGCTAGAAAGGCGGTGACCGGGGTCGGCGCACCTTCGTAAACGTCCGGCGTCCACATGTGGAACGGGACCGCCGAGATCTTGAAGGCAATGCCCGCGAGGATGAAGACCAAGCCGAAGACCAGGCCAAGCGAGCGGGCACCTTCGGCGGAAAGCGCCTGGGCGATATCGTCGAAATGCGTATGGCCGGTGAAGCCGTAGACCAACGACATGCCGTAAAGCAGCAAGCCCGAGGAAAGCGCGCCGAGAACGAAATACTTGAGGCCCGCTTCGGTGGACTTCAGGTTCTCCCGGTTGATCGCCGCCACGACGTAGATCGCCAGCGATTGCAGCTCGAGACCGAGATAGAGCGCGATCAGGTCGTTTGCCGAGATCATCAGCAAGATGCCGAGGGTGCAGAGCACGAGCAGGACCGGGAACTCGAACTTGTCGAGCTGGTTTTCCCTGGCAAGACCGATCGACATGAAGAGCGCTGCGAAGGAGCCGACGAGCGCGGTGATCTTCATGAAGCGGGAGAAACCGTCCGCCTGGTAGACGCCGCCGTAAGCGAGACCATCGCCCGGCACGAAGATCAGCCACAGCGCAGAGGCCGCAAACAGGATCAGCGCCAGAACGCTCACCATACGGCCCGACCGCTCGCCCGCAAAGACGCCGATCATGAGCAGGACAAGGGCGCCGACCGCGAGGATGATCTCCGGCGCGGAAAGATGCAGGCTTGCGAGAATGGTTTCAGCGGTCATGTCCAAAAAGTCCCGTCATCAATTCATCGACAGCGCAACGTCGTGCGCAGCGTTTACGGCGGCCGTATAGTTGTTCACCAGCATATCCACGGAGGCGGCCGTCGCATCGAAGACCGGCGCCGGATAGACGCCGAAGAAGATCGTCAGTGCCACCAATGGATAGAGGATCAGTTGCTCGCGCGGCGACAGATCGAGAAGCGCCTTCAGCTTTTCCTTTTCCAGCGCGCCGAAGATCACGCGGCGGTAGAGCCACAGAGCGTAGGCTGCCGACAGGATCACGCCGGTTGCGGCGAAGAGCGCTACCCATGTATTGACGCGGAAGACGCCCATCAGCGTCAGGAATTCGCCGATGAAGCCCGAGGTGCCCGGAAGGCCGACATTCGCCATGGTGAAGACCATGAAGGCGACGGCATATTTCGGCATGTTGTTGACCAGGCCGCCATAAGCCACGATCTCTCGGGTATGAGTGCGGTCATAGACGACGCCGACGCAAAGGAAGAGCGCGCCCGAAACGATGCCGTGCGACAGCATCTGGAAGATCGAGCCCTGCACGCCCTGCATGTTCGCCGCGAAGACGCCCATGGTGACGTAGCCCATGTGAGCAACCGACGAATAGGCGATCAGCTTCTTGATGTCGTCCTGCATCATCGCGACCAGCGAGGTGTAGATGATGGCGATCACCGACAGGGCGAAGACCAGCGGCGCGAAGAAATCGGACGCGACCGGGAACATGCCGAGTGAGAAGCGGATGAGGCCGTAACCGCCAAGCTTCAGCAGCACGCCCGCCAGGATGACGGACCCGGCCGTCGGTGCCTGGACGTGCGCATCCGGCAGCCAGGTGTGAACCGGCCACATCGGCATCTTCACCGCAAAAGAGGCGAAGAAGGCAAGCCACAGCCAGGTCTGCATCGCAGGCGGGAACTTGTAGGAAAGCAGCGCGGAAATATCCGTCGTGCCGGCCTGCCAGTACATCGCCATGATGGCGAGCAGCATCAATACCGAACCGAGCAGCGTGTAGAGGAAGAACTTGTAGCTTGCGTAAACGCGGTCCCTGCCACCCCAGACGCCGATGATGAGGAACATCGGAATGAGACCCGCTTCGAAGAAGACGTAGAAGAGCACGATATCGAGCGATACGAAGACACCGACCATCATCACTTCAAGGATGAGGAAGGCGATCATGTATTCCTTCAGGCGCTTTTCGATGGAAAGCCAGCTCGCCAGAATGCAGAAGGGCATGAGGACCGTCGTCAGGACGACGAACAGCATCGAGATGCCGTCGACGCCGACATGATAACCGATGCCCGTGCCGAGCCAGCTATGTTTCTCGACCATCTGGAAGCCCGGATTCGCATTGTCGAAACCGATCCAGATGAACAGCGAAACGATGAACGTAACGATCGTCGTGATCAACGAGATGTTAAGCACGTTGCGCCTGCCGCTCGGGCCGTTTTCGCTCATCAGCAGCAGAAGCACCACGCCGACGAGCGGCAAGAAGGTGACCGTTGAAAGAATGGGCCAATCGGTCATCAGAAGGAACTCCCGAGCATCATCCAGGTAACGAGTGCGGCAATGCCGATCAGCATCGCGAAGGCATAGTGATAGAGGTAACCGGTCTGCAGGCGGACGACGCGATTGGTGACGTCGACGACGCGGGCGGCAACGCCGTTCGGGCCGTAAGCGTCGATGACTCCGATATCACCCTTCTTCCACAGGAAGCGGCCGAGCGCCTTGGCGGAACGGACGAAGAGGAAATCGTAGAGCTCGTCGAAGTACCACTTGTTGAGCAGGAACTGGTAAAGCACGCGGTGCTGCTGCGCGAGAACGCGCGGCGTCGAGGGCGACTTGATATACATGTACCAGGCCGTCACGAAGCCGAGAAGCATCGCGATGAACGGGCTCAGCGCCACCCACGCCGGCACGTGGTGGAATTCTTCCAGCAATTCGTTTTCGGCGCCGGTAAAGAGCGCGCCTTTCCAGAACTCGGCATAGTGGTGGCCGTAGAAATAGCCCTCGAACAGGACACCCGCGAGAACCGCGCCGACCGCCAGAAGATAGAGCGGCACGAGCATGACCTGCGGCGATTCGTGGACGTGGTGCATCACCTCGTGCGAGGCACGCGGCGTGCCGAAGAAGGTGAGGAAGGCAAGACGCCAGGAATAGAAGCTCGTGAACAGGGCCGCGATCACCAGAAGCGTAAACGCGAAGCCTGCAACCGGTGAATGCGAGGCGTAGGTCGCTTCGATAATCACGTCCTTCGAGAAGAAGCCGGCGAAACCGACCGGCGTGAACGGAATGCCGACGCCGGTCAGCGCCAGCGTGCCGATCGTCATCATCCAGAAGGTAACCGGGATGTGCCTACGAAGGCCGCCCATGTAACGCATGTCCTGCTCGCCGTCGACGGCATGGATCACCGATCCGGCGCCGAGGAAGAGCAGCGCCTTGAAGAAGGCGTGTGTGAAGAGGTGGAAGATCGCCGCACCGTAGGCCCCGACGCCGAGCGCCACGAACATGTAGCCGAGCTGCGAGCAGGTCGAATAGGCGATGACGCGCTTGATGTCGTTCTGCACGAGACCGACGGTCGCCGCGAAGAAGGCGGTGATCGCGCCAATCATGGTGACGAAGACCAGCGCATCGGGCGACAATTCAAAGAGCGGCGACATGCGTGCGACGAGGAAGACGCCGGCGGTGACCATGGTCGCGGCGTGGATGAGTGCCGAAACCGGAGTCGGGCCTTCCATAGCGTCCGGCAGCCAGGTATGCAGCAGGAATTGAGCGGACTTGCCCATCGCGCCCATGAAGAGCAACAGGCAGATGCCGGTCAGCGCATGCGCCTTGTCGAGCTGCATGCCGAAGAGGTTAAGTACGACTTCACCCGCGGATTCGACGCCATCAGGCGGCGCGAAGCTCGAGGCATTGGCGAAGATCGTGTCGAGGTTGATCGAACCGAATAGAACGAAGATGCCGGCAATACCGAGTACGAAGCCGAAGTCGCCGACGCGGTTGACGACGAAGGCCTTGATTGCGGCGGCGTTTGCCGACGGTTTCTTGTACCAGAACCCGATGAGCAGATACGAAGCCAGACCCACGCCTTCCCAGCCGAAGAACATCTGGGCGAGGTTGTCGGAGGTCACCAGCATCAGCATTGCGAAGGTGAAGAGCGAGAGATAGGCGAAGAAGCGCGGACGATGCGGATCATGGTGCATGTATCCGATCGAGTAGATATGCACCAGCGTCGAGACCGTGTTGACGACGATCAGCATGACGGAGGTGAGCGTGTCGACGCGCAGCGACCAGGAAACGTCGATGCCGCCGGACTGGATCCAGCGCAGGACCTCGACCTTGATCGGCCCGCCTTCGAGATGCCCATGCCGACGGTGAGGAAGACGTACCAGGACAGGACGGCAGCGACGATCATCAGGCCGCAGGTGACGTATTCCGATGCCTTGGCGCCGATCGCACGGCCGAAGAGGCCGGCGATCATCGCGCCGATCAAGGGAAGAAAGACGATAGCCTTATAGAGGAACATGAGCCACTCAGCCCTTCATCATATTAACGTCTTCGACCGCGATCGAGCCGCGGTTGCGGTAGAAGACAACAAGAATTGCAAGACCGATCGCCGCCTCAGCCGCGGCAACCGTCAGAATGAAAAGTGCAAAGACCTGGCCGACGATGTCGTTCAGGAACGACGAGAAGGCGACCATGTTGATGTTGACCGCAAGCAGGATGAGTTCGACCGACATCAAGATGACGATGACGTTCTTCCGGTTGAGGAAGATGCCAAAAATACCGATCGTGAGGAGAATGGCGCTAACCGTCAGGTAATGGGAAAGACCGATGACCATGTTCTTTGTTCCTTGTCCCTGCCTTTAGAGGCCCTGCCCCGGCTTGACCGTGACCACCTCAACGGCAGTTGCGGGCGTGCGGGCAACCTGTCTTGGAATGTTCTGCCGCTTGATGTTGGTACGGTGCCTCAGCGTCAGCACGATCGCCCCGATCATTGCGACAAGAAGCACCAGGCCGGCGATCTGGAAGAAGTAGACGTAGTTCGTATAGAGCACGTCGCCGAGGGCGGCGGTATTGGTGCGCTCGGTAATGGCCGGGATCGGCATCGCGACGGTCTTTGCGACTTCCGGAGAGATCACGCTGCCGCCGACAACGACGATGAGTTCGGCCGCAAGAACCAGACCGATCAGGCCGCCGATCGGTGCGTATTCAAGAACGCCCGCGCGCAGCTCCGTGAAGTCGATATCGAGCATCATGACCACGAAGAGAAAAAGGACCGCGACTGCGCCGACATAGACAACGAGCAGGATCATCGCCAGGAACTCGGCGCCGAGCAGCAGGAAGAGGCCTGCGGCATTGAAGAAGGTCACGATTAAGAACAGAACCGAATGAACCGGATTCTTCGCCGAGATGACCATGAACGCCGACGCTACCGCGACAAAGGCGAAAAGATAGAAAAATAGAGCCTGCAGACCCATGTTGGTGCCTTTTTCATCTTCCCCCGGGCAGCCGGGAGTTTCCCTGCCCGAATGGAGCTTGGCGTGACGTCAAGCCCGCAAAGCTCCGGTGCATGTTGACCGCGGGAGGCGAGTGCCCGCCGCGCGGCATTTCAAATTCCAATCAGCGGTAAGGTGCGTCGATCGCCATGTTGCGGGCGATTTCGCGTTCCCACCGGTCGCCATTGTCCAAAAGCCGCTGTTTGTCGAAATAAAGCTCTTCGCGGGTTTCCGTGGCGAATTCGAAATTCGGGCCCTCGACGATCGCATCGACCGGGCAGGCCTCCTGGCAGAAGCCACAATAGATGCACTTCACCATGTCAATGTCGTAGCGCACCGTGCGGCGCGTGCCGTCATTGCGGCGCGGTCCAGCTTCAATGGTGATCGCCTGAGCGGGACAGATCGCTTCGCACAGCTTGCAGGCGATGCAGCGCTCTTCGCCGTTCGGATAGCGGCGCAGCGCATGTTCGCCGCGGAAGCGCGGGCTGACAGGACCCTTTTCGAAGGGGTAGTTGATCGTCGCCTTCTGGCGAAAGAAATAGCGCATCGACAAGAAGAATGCGCCAACGAATTCCTTGAGGAACAGCGAGCCGACGGCGTTGGACAAACTTGCCATCTTCAACCTCCAAAATTGCTTGAAACGAGGGCGGACATCATCATGCCCATCCCATCAGCTTCAGCACGAATGCAACGATGACGACCATGGCGAGCGACAGCGGAAGGAAGACCTTCCAGCCGAGGCGCATCAGCTGGTCGTAGCGGTAGCGCGGGACGAAGGCCTTGACCATCGCGAACATGAAGAACACCAGGCAGGCCTTCAGCGTGAACCAGATGATACCCGGTACCCAGTTCAGGAACCAAACGTCAACCGGGGGCAGCCAGCCGCCGAGGAAGAGGATCGTCGTCAGCGCGCACATCAGGCAGACGGCCGCATATTCGCCAAGCATGAACATCATGTACGGCGAGGAACCGTATTCGACCATGAAGCCGGCGACCAGCTCCGATTCGGCTTCCGGAAGATCGAAGGGCGGACGGTTGGTTTCGGCAAGCGCGGAAACGAAGAAGACGATGAACATCGGGAACAGTGCGAGCCAATGCCAATCGAGGAAGGACGCCGGCAGGCCGAGCATCGTTCCAAGGCCGTCATGCTGCGCATTGACGATGTCGGTCAGGTTCAGCGAACCGACGCAAAGGAGGACACTGACGATGACGAAGCCGATCGAGACTTCGTAGGACACCATCTGTGCGGCGGAGCGGAGAGCGCCGAGGAACGGATACTTCGAATTCGAAGCCCAGCCGCCCATGATGATGCCGTAGACCTCGAGCGAGGCGATCGCGAAGATATAGAGGATGCCGACATTGATGTCGGCAATCACCCAACCGTCTGCGAGCGGCACGACCGCCCAGGTGGACAGCGCCAGAAGCACGGCGACGAGCGGCGCGATCAGGAAGACGACCTTGTTGGCACCCGCCGGGATGATCGGCTCCTTGAAGACGAACTTCAAAAGGTCGGCAAAGGACTGGAACAGGCCGAAGGGGCCGACGACGTTCGGGCCGCGGCGAAGCTGCACCGCCGCCCAGATCTTGCGGTCGGCAAGGAGCACATAGGCGATGAAGATCAGAAGGCAGACCAGCAGGAGAAGCGACTGGCCGACCATGATGATCCCCGGCCAGACATATGTGGAAAAGAAAGAGTCCATGGTCCCTGCCCTTACTCTGCCGCGACTTTGAAGTTGTTGCGGGCCAATGCCGAGCATTCGGCCATGACAGCCGAGGCGCGTGCGATCGGGTTCGTCAAATAGAAGTCTTTGACCGGTGACGCAAACCCGGATTTGTTCATCTTCCCGGCTTTTTTGGCCAGTGCGGCAATTTTGGCGCTGTCGCCTTCGGCGATCTCGTCGACGGCGGCGAAATGCGGGAACGCCGCATAGAGTTTCGAGCGCAGTTCGGCAAGCGAATCAAAGGGAAGCTTCTTGCCGAGGACGTCGGAGAGCGCACGCAGGATCGCCCAGTCCTCGCGGGCATCGCCCGGTGCAAAACCGGCGCGGCTGCCCATCTGGACGCGGCCTTCGGTATTGACCCAAGTGCCCGACTTTTCAGTATAAGCGGCAGCCGGCAGAATGACGTCGGCATGGTGCGCGCCGTTGTCGCCGTGCGAGCCGATATAGACCGTGAGCTTGGCCTTCTTGGCGGTGAAGTCCAGCTCGTCGGCGCCGAGCAGGAAAAGCACCTCCATGGAGGCCAGCATGGCAGCCCCGTTGACGCCCTTGGCGCCGGGCACGAAGCCGAGGTCAAGGCCGCCGACACGCGATGCGGCCGTGTGCAGGACGGCAAAACCGTTCCAGCCTTCGGCCACGGCGCCGACATTAACGGCGAGCTTTGCGGCGCTTGCCAGAACACCCGCGCCGTCCGTGCGGGAAAGCGCGCCCTGGCCGATGATGATCAGCGGCGTCTTGGCCTCCGCCAGAACCCTGGCGAAGGCATGGTTGCCATCCACCAGATCCTTCAGCGTATCGGGACCAGCACCGAGATATTCGTAATCATAACGCAGGTCACCGCCTTCGCCGATCACGCCGATCGGGAAGCCGCCGCGGCGCCAGCGCTTGCGGATGCGGGCATTGAGCACGGCAGCCTCGAAGCGTGGATTCGCGCCGATGATGAGCAGCGCATCAGCCTGTTCGATGCCTTCGATCGTCGGGTTGAAGAGGTAGCTTGCACGGCCGAGCGACGGATCAAGTGCCGTCCCATCCTGGCGACAGTCGAGGTTCTCGGAACCGAGCGACTTCACCAGTTCGGAGAGCGCGTACATTTCCTCGACCGAAGCGAGGTCGCCGGCGATCGCGCCGATCTTTTCGCCGGTCGTCTTGGAAACTGCAGTCTTGATCGCGCCGAAGGCTTCCGCCCAGGTCGCGGGCTGCAGGCGACCACCCTTGCGGACATAGGGTTTGTCGAGACGCTGCGTCTTCAGGCCGTCCCAGATGAAGCGGCTCTTGTCGGAAATCCACTCCTCGTTGATCGCCTCGTTGACGCGCGGCAGGATGCGCATGACTTCGCGGCCGCGGGTATCAACGCGGATGGCGGAGCCGAGCGCGTCCATGACATCGATCGATTCCGTCTTGTTCAGTTCCCACGGACGGGCCGTGAAGGCGAAGGGTTTCGACGTCAGCGCGCCGACCGGGCAAAGGTCGACGACGTTGCCCTGCAGCTCGGAGGTCATCGCCTGTTCGAGATAGGTGGTGATTTCGGCGTCCTCGCCGCGGCCGATCAGGCCGAGTTCCGAGATGCCGGCGACTTCCGTCGTGAAGCGGACGCAGCGCGTGCAGTGGATGCAGCGGTTCATGACCGTCTTTACGAGCGGACCGATATACTTGTCTTCGACGGCGCGCTTGTCTTCCTGATAGCGCGAGGTGTCGATGCCGAAGGCCATCGCCTGGTCCTGCAGGTCGCATTCGCCGCCCTGGTCGCAGATCGGGCAATCGAGCGGGTGATTGATCAGCAGGAATTCCATGACGCCTTCGCGGGCCTTCTTGACCATCGGCGTGTTGGTGAAGACTTCCGGCAGCTCGCCATTCGGGCCGCCGCGAATGTCGCGAACGCCCATAGCGCAGGATGCCTGCGGCTTCGGCGGACCGCCCTTCACCTCAACAAGGCACATACGGCAATTGCCGGCGACCGACAGCCGCTCATGGAAGCAGAAGCGCGGAACTTCAGCGCCGGCTTCCTCACACGCCTGGATGAGCGTGTAATGATCCGGGACTTCGATCTCGTTGCCGTCTATCTTCAGTTTTGCCATCGTCACTCAGTCCTGTTTCCCGTTCGCCGGATGGCGGCAAACAAACCTATTTTGCAACATGACCGCTGCCATGCGGGATTTTGCCCCCGCAGGCACCGGTGTCGCCCAAATTGTCCTTCCAGGATTCGGAAAACCCGAAACCCGATCGGCGCGCAGTTCGCAGGCTCCTGCCCGCTTGCCGCTTCGCCATTCTCCTCCGGCTGCTTGGGTCAGCCGAAAAGATCACGTCCGCTTCCGGCCCTTCGCAGAAAGCGCCTTCGCCTGACCGGTCCAATCGTCGCGAACAACGCGGCCGTTGAAACCAAGTTCGGCGTCGAGCTTTGCGATTTCCGCATCCGTCCAGGCGGCAATCTCGGCGAAGGTCCGAATGCCCTTCGCATTCAGCACCTGCTCGAGCTTCGGACCGATGCCGGCAATCAGCTTCAGGTCGTCTGCCTTCTTCGCGCGTGCCGCCGGCTTCTTCGGTGCCGTAGGCTTTGATCCAGTTGCGCCGACAATCGAAAGCTTGGCCTTCCCCGCCGCTGCCGGCCGGATACTCTCCGGCTTGATGCGCACTTGCGGCTTTGGTTCCTCCGGCGGCGTGTCGTCAAGGGCTTCCGCCATCCTGTTGGTCTCCTCGAACACACCCTGCAGAGCGCCGAAAAAAGCGCCAGCAAGCTGCGTCGAGAAACCAAAGCCGATCGCAGTTGCCGCAGCCATCGCCGCTACGGGCGGCGCCATCAGCGGATGCATCGGCAGAGCCCGCTCCAGCATCTCGGCTGCAAGACGGCCGAAGTCCGCCGGGAAATCGGCCACTCCATCCTTCCCTGTGCTGCCAGATGCCTTGGTCATCTTCCTACTCCGCTGCCTCGAGAACCGCACCGTGATCCATGGCGCTCGCCGTGTACTGATCGATGCGCGCTTCGATCTCGGGGCGAAAGTTACGGATCAGACCCTGCAC
>NZ_JABEPH010000127.1:0-14918 GCF_013004495.1 Rhizobium sp. SEMIA 4085 | reverse complement strand
CTCGACCGACCGGCCGCTGAGGAGGACCCGATCCGCGCGCGTCACAGGCCCGCGGAGCATGCCATTGTTCGACATGATGACGTGATTGCCTACACGGCAGTCATGGGCGACATGAGAATTGGCGAGAAACAGGTTGTTGTCGCCAACGATTGTCTTGCCGCCGAAATCGGCGGTGCCGGTATTCATCGTCACGCCTTCGCGGATGGTGCAATTCTCGCCTACCGTCAGCGTCGTCTCCTCGCCGCCATGGTGCACGCTCTGGGGATCGCCGCCGATGACCGCCATCGGGAAAATTCGGGTGCCTTTGCCGATCTCGGTTCTGCCGGTCACCACGACATGCGCCAGCAGTTCGGCATTGTCATGAAGAACACCCTTCGGACCGACATGGCAGAACGGACCGACGGACACGCCTTCGCCGATGACCGCGCCATCCTCGACAACGGCCATGGCATGGATGCGGGCGCTCCCTGCGATCGTGCTCATGCCTCGTCCTTACGAAGAATCATCGCGCCGATATCAGCTTCCGCGGCCAATGCGCCGTCGACCTTGGCGTCGCAATGGAACTTCCAGATATTACCGCGCTGCTTCTGCTTCTTCACATGAAATTCGACCCGATCGCCCGGGATGACGGGCTTGCGGAAACGTGCATTGTCGATGGTCATGAAATAGACGAGGTTACCGGTCGTTCCATCCTTACGCGCGCAGATCGCACCCGCCGTCTGCGCCATGCCTTCAATCAGCAGCACACCCGGCATGATCGGCGACTCGGGAAAGTGGCCGGTGAAATGAGGCTCGTTGGCAGTGACGTTCTTGATGCCGATCGCGGAGTCATCGCCATCGATCTCAATAATCCGGTCGACCAGCAAAAACGGATAGCGATGCGGCAGAAGCTTCATGATCTCCATGATGTCCGCCGAAGCAAGCGTCTCCTTGACCCCTTCAGTCATTCTTGATCTCCCGTTTTATGAGCCCGAGCGCTCGCGCGCGCCATTATCTCCGCCGACTCTCGAAGAAAATCCTTTAACGGACGTGCCGGAATGCCCCCATAACGCTCACCGGCAGGAATGCTGTGAATGACGCCGCTCTTTGCCGCGATCTGTACGCCATCGCCAATCGTAATATGGCCATTGATACCTGTCTGGCCGCCGATCTGCACACCGTTTCCAATAACCGCACTGCCGGCGATGCCGACCTGCGAAACGATCGCGCAATGACGCCCGATCCTGACGTTGTGGCCTCTCTGCACCTGGTTGTCGATCTTGGTTCCCTCGCCGACGACCGTGTCGTCCATCGTGCCGCGATCGATCGTCGTGTTCGCGCCGATCTCGACATTGTCCTGGATGATGACCCGGCCGATCTGAACGATCTTGATCATCCCTCTGGGGCCAGGCGCATATCCAAAGCCATCCTGGCCAATACGCGCGCCGTTGTGCACGATCACGCCATTGCCCAAGAGTGCGCATATAACGCTGGCACCGCCGGCGATCGTGCAATCGCGGCCGATCTTGACACCGGGACCTATAAGCGCGCCGGCGCCGATCCGTGTTCCGTGACCGATTTCCGCATTCGCGCCGATGACAGCCAAAGGCTCGACGATCACGCCCGGTTCCAGCCGCGCCGTCGGATCGACCGCCGCGGTCGCCGCGATCTCTGCCGTCGAAGACATTGTTGCCAGCGGCTTCAAAGCAGCCGGATGGAGATGCCCGCCTGCCATCGCAAAGGCGGCATGGGGATTCTTCGACAAGAGAACCGGAATATGAGGAGGTACCGCCGCTCTTATCGCGGGCTCGCAAAGGACTGCCGACGCCCGACAGGTTTCAAGCTCGGCGCGACTCCTGCGTGAGATGATGTAGCAAAGATCACCGGCCTTCGCACGGCTGACCGGCGACACCGATCGGATAAGGGTGTCGCCATTTTCAGGGTCGGCAAGTTCCGCCCCGAGATATTGCGCCAACTCTGAAAGTTTGACGCCGTCGCGGGGCGGAAAGAAATTGTTCTGCTCCACCGGCAAAGCTCCAGTTTTCGATTCTGGATTGCCGATATCAGAATTGGTTGTTGATGCCAAACTTGAAGTACTGCGTTTGGTCGTAATCTTCCTTCACGACGGGGATCGCGTAGTCGACGCGCAGCGCGCCGAATGGCGATTGCCAGACAAGGCCAACACCGACGGACGCACGAAGTGCCGCGCTATCGCCTCTCACGAATTCTGGCGAACTCACGTCAACGTCATTTCCAAACAACGTACCCGCATCAGCGAAGACCGCACCACGTAGACCAAAGTCACGCGGGAATCCGGGCATCGGGAAGGTCGCTTCCGCCGACACGGTAAAATAAGTCGTTCCCCCGAGCGGATCATCCGGTCCGCCACCAACGCGAGGACCGATACCCTTGTTTTCGAAGCCGCGGATGTCGTTGTTGCCCAATGTGAACTGGTCGAAGATGTTTAGGTCTTTGCCAAGGCCTACAACATGGCCCGCGCCGGCCGCAACAGATCCAATGATATCGGCATCGTCAGCCAGCAGATGATAATAGCGCGCCTTCCCGTAGATCTTGTAGAACTGCGAGTCGCCACCCAGGCCGGCAATTTCCTGCGTCAAGGTCGCGTATATGCCCTCGCGCGGGAGCGTCATGTCGTCGAGTGTGTTATAGGTCAGCGTATTGGAAATCGATGAACGGATCCAAGGTCCATCGTTCACAAGATCCTGGTAAGGTGTCGAAAGATCGCTCAGATCGCTGCCGTCGGCATCATAGTTCATCCGCTTGAAGTTGTAGCGGAACGTCGTCGCCAGATCCTCGGTGATCGGCGCCGTCGCGCGGAGAACGGCGCTATCTTCGGTATAGTCGTAATTATCGTTGCTTGAGGTCTCACTGTGATTGAGGTCGAAACCGGTCGCAAGGCGATAACCGAGGAAGTAAGGCTCGGTGAAGCTCAAACCATAACTCTGCGAGCCTTCGACACCGCCACCAGCTGAAACCCTGATATACTGGCCGCGACCCAGGAAGTTCTTTTCTTCAATGGACGCTTCCAGGATCAGACCGTCGCCGCCTGCGGCGTAACCGGCACCGATACCGAACGAACCCGTCGACTGATCCTGTACATCGACGATGACAACGACGCGGTCAGGCGAGCTGCCCGGCGCGGTCGAGATGTTCACCGACGAGAAGAAGCCGAGCGCTTCGAGACGACGCTTCGCCTTGGTGATCATCTGCTGATTGAAGGCGTCGCCTTCGCTCATATCGAATTCGCGGCGGATGACGTAATCGCGCGTGCGGCTGTTGCCGCGGATTTCGATGCGCTCGATGTAGGCTCGTTCGCCCTGGTCGACAAGGTATTCGACGCCGATCGTATTGTTGCCGAGATCGCGGTTGCCGCGCGGCGTCACGCGGGCGAACGGATAGCCTGCCGAAGCAACCTGATCCGAAATG
The DNA here is from genome assembly GCF_013004495.1 of Rhizobium sp. SEMIA 4085. Taxonomy (NCBI): domain Bacteria; kingdom Pseudomonadati; phylum Pseudomonadota; class Alphaproteobacteria; order Hyphomicrobiales; family Rhizobiaceae; genus Rhizobium; species Rhizobium sp. SEMIA 4085. Next base: position 11,492 of record NZ_JABEPH010000127.1, on the reverse strand, counting down.
GCCTCCATGGACCTCTGGACGTCCTTGGCGCTGTAGACTTCGCCTTCGCGCGTCACTACCAGGCCTTGAAGCTGCTCGCCGGTTACGCCTTCTACGGTCGACTGTACGGTTACCGGACCGAAGTCGTAACGCGGACCTTCCTCGATGTTGAAGGTCAGCGTGTACTTGTTCGTGGCTTCATCAAAAGTAGCATCCGAAGAGATGATCTTGAAGTCGGCATAGCCGCGGTTGAAATAGAACTGGCGCAGCGCTTCTTCGTCGGCATGCAGGCGATCTTCGCTGTAAACGTCCTTGCGGGTCAGGAACGAGAGGAAGTTCGAGCGCTTGGTGCTAATGACGGCAGCTAGACGACCGGTGCTGTAAGCATTGTTGCCTACGAAATTGATGGCCGCGATCTTCGTGCGGTCGCCTTCATCGATGACGAAAGCGAGGTTTACGCGACCTTCGCCAAGCGGAACGACCTGCGTCGTGACCTGCACTTCGCTGCGGCCCGTTGCCGCGTAGGCTTCCTTGATCGCCGCGATATCGGCCTGGATCAGCGCATCGTTGTAGGGACCGGAGGCACGCGTCTGTACAACCGAGGCCAGCTTGTCGTCCTTGACCTTGCGGTTGCCGTTGAAAACGACCTGATTGACGAGCTGGGCTTCTTCGACGGTCACTACCAGCGTGCTGCCGGAAACGGAGATTTTGACATCGGAGAAGTACCCCGTGCCGTAGAGCTGCTTTACCGAGTCATCGATGTCGGTATTCGAGAAGTTCCTGCCTGGGGCGATGGTGAGATTTGACCGGACTGCCTCAGCGCCGACGCGGCTCGCTCCACGCACATCGATCCGCTGGATAACCGCCGCTTCCGCAGCCGTCGCAGAGACGAATGTAATTGCGCCTGCGCCCGAAGCGACAATACCTGCAGACAGCGCAACCGCCGATACTGCGTTCAAAAATCTTGAACCAGCCTTCATTTCACCCATTACCTTTTTTCTCGTCCCCGTCGCCGGGCGAACCCGATTCCGGCACGTGTGTCGTTTTACCCGCTTTTGCCCTACAAGCAAGGCAGCAAGTTAATTTCTGTTTACTTCATTTCGAAGCGTGACCCATTCGCCACTACAGCTTTGAAACATCGTAAATAAACGGTAATTTCCCCTCACCGCGCGCGTTAACCTATCAACGCGCTAATGTCATTCCAGGTAGCAAAAACCATCAGTGAAAGGACCATAGCTAGACCAATGCGAAATGCAATTTCCTGGGCCGATGCCCCTAAAGGTTTACCCCTCACCGCCTCAATCGCATAGAACATCAAATGCCCGCCATCAAGTACCGGAACAGGCATCAAATTCAGTAATCCGATGGAAACGGACAACACCGCGGCAAGCTGAAGCAGGGCTGCAACACCGAGCGTTGCCATCTGGCCGGACGCCTGGGCGACGCGGATCGGTCCGCCGAGCTGATCGGGCTTCATGTAGCCCGCGAAAAGATTGCCGATATATTTGAAGGTGCCGGTGACGATATGCCAGGTCTGAACGGCGCCTTCCTCCAAGGCTGCGAGCGGCGTATATGTCTGCACGCGGAAATGGCCGACCTCCTGGTTCGTCACGATGCCGATCAGACCGATCTCCATCTTGTTGCCGAACTGGTCCGTCATGTCGGTGCGCTTCGGCACCATCGGCAGGTCCATCTTCTCGCCGCTCCGCTCGATGGTAACGACGATCCGCTGTTCCGGGCGAACGCTTACGTAGCGGCGCACATCGTCGAACGTATCGACCTTCCCGCCGTCGATTGCGATCAGCAGGTCACCGGGCAGGATTCCCGCCTCCGCGGCAGCGCTCTCCGGCTTCACTTCGGCGACGACCGGATCGGCGATCGAGCGGCCGTAGATCGAGAAAAGAACCGCAAAGATGATGATCGCCAGCAGGAAGTTGGCGATGGGACCTGCGGCCACCGTCGCTGCGCGCTTCCAGAGCTTCGCGCCGGCAAATGAGCGCGCTCTATCCGCTTCCGACATCGATTCGAGCTTATCCATGTCCGGCTTGCTCGAGGCGTCCTCGTCGCCGAAGAAGCGCACATAGCCGCCAAGCGGGATCGCCGAGATCTTCCAGCGCGTTCCATGCCGATCGGTAAAGCCCGCAAGCTCTGGTCCAAAGCCCACAGAAAAAGCGAGCACGCGGATGCCACTCCAGCGGCCGACCAGATAGTGGCCCATCTCGTGCACGAAAACGAGCAGCGAGAGGACCAGAACGAACGGAATGATATAACCCGTCAGAAAGCCGAATATACCGGTCATGCCTTCCATTAATCCTTCCGCTGCGCCCAGCGCAGATATCAGAACCCGAACAAAGCGGCGCCTAGCGGCGCCATGCCGTCACCCTTTATCAGGGAAAATAATGTCGCGAGCAAGAACGCTGCAAAACAAGCGAATATCAGCCCGTCGACGCGATCCATCACGCCACCGTGTCCCGGAATGAGGTGACTGGAATCCTTCACGCCAAATCGCCGCTTGATGAACGATTCGAAGAGATCGCCTGCCTGGCTGCAGACGGAAAGAATGAAGGCGACGGCGGCCGCCATCAGCCAGTCCGCCTCGGGAATGAAGAAGTAGGCGATGACACTGCCCGCAATCACAGCCGAAACCGCGCCGCCAAAAGCGCCGGATTGCGTCTTTCCCGGCGAAATCCTCGGTGCGAGCTTTGGCCCGCCAACTGCTCGGCCGACGAAATAGGCAAGGATGTCGGTTGCCCAGACTACCGCGAAGACGAAGAGCATGGCTTGCAGCCCAGCAGCATCCCCGCCCCGGATTTCGGCAAGTGCGATGCCGGTCAGTCCGGCATAGACGATACCAGCCGGAAACCAGCGGCTGGCGCTCTGCGCCGCCACGAAGCCGACAGCAATCGCAAAAAAGAAGACAAGTAGGCTCAACGCAAAATCGAAGCGTCCGAGCAGGATTGCAGCCGCGATGGCCGCCTGCCCCACCCAGCCTGCCACATTCGCGACCGGCTGCTCGGTTTGCAGCCGCGTGATTGTCGACCATTCATAATAGATAAGCAGGGCAATTACCGCTGAGAGCAGGCGGAAGGCGAAGCCGCCGTACCAGGTCACCGCGAGCACGATGATTGCCAGAATGACGCCGGAGATAATGCGGAGTTTCAGTTCCTGCTGCATCAGTTAGGTGCCTACTGCGGCGGCCTGCGGCGACAGGCCGCCGAATCGGCGGTCGCGCGCGGCGAACTTCTCGAGCGCGGCATAGAAGAGCCCCCGGCCGAAATCCGGCCAGTATTCCGGCACGAAAACAAACTCGGAATAAGCGGCCTGCCACAAAAGGAAGTTCGAAAGGCGCTCCTCGCCGCTGGTGCGAATGATTAGATCGGGATCGGGAATGCCGGCCGTATCCAGCCTGGCATTGACGAGCTCGGGTGTGATCTCCCGGGCTCGCAGCCGCCCGGCCTCGACATCCTCGGCAAGGCTCACCATGGCTCTGGCGATCTCGTCGCGCGAGCCGTAGTTGAAAGCGATCACCAGCGTCAGCGCGGTATTGTCCCGCGTCGTCTCTTCGGCTTCGAGCAGGAGGTTGAGGATATCGCTGCGAAGACTATGCCGGTCGCCGATGATCCTGATCCGCACATTCTGCGCGTGCAGTTCGGCGAGGTCGCGCCGGATGAAGGCCTTGAGCAATCCCATGAGGTCCGAGACCTCCGCTTCCGGCCGGCGCCAGTTCTCCGAAGAAAAGGCAAAGAGCGTTAAGTACTTGATGCCGGCATCGCCTGCGGCGCGCACGGTCTCGCGAACGGCTTCCACACCTTTGCGGTGACCCATCGCGCGCGGCAACCCTCGCTGCTTTGCCCAACGGCCGTTGCCATCCATGATGATGGCAACATGTTCTGGCATACTCAAGAATACTGGTTCCGACATTTCCCGTCCGGTCTCCAGGGGCGCAGGCAAAGCCCTAGACCTGCATGATTTCCTTTTCCTTGTCGGCAAGCAAGCGATCGATCTCGGAAATCATCTCATCCGTCATCTTCTGCACACGATCTGATTGCGCCCGGCTTTCGTCCTGGCTTATGACACCGTCCTTTTCGGCTTTCTTAAGGCCGTCCATGCCGTCGCGGCGTACATGGCGGATCGCAACCTTGCTTTTCTCGGCGTAGTCATGCGCGACCTTGACCAGCGACTTGCGACGCTCTTCGTTGAGTTCCGGCAAAGGAATGCGCAGGTTTTGGCCGTCGACGATCGGGTTGAGTCCGAGGTTCGACTCGCGGATCGCACGTTCCGTCGCGCTTACCATCGACTTGTCCCAGACGGATACCGAAAGCATGCGCGCCTCCGGCACGGTGATATTGGCAACCTGATTGAGCGGCAAGCGCGAACCATAGGCTTCGACCGTCACCGGGTCCAGGATGTTGGCCGAGGCGCGGCCGGTACGCAGCGACGCGATATCGTGTTTGAATGCGGAAATCGCGCCGTCCATGCGGCGCTTCAGTTCCTTGATGTCTGTAGCTTCAGTCATGCTCAATACTCCTGTCAGTCGAAGACGCGCGGCCGTCGCAGCGCCGTCTCTCTATCAGTTGTCCGATACGATGGTCTTGAGGCCACCGCCCGTCAAGATTTCAGCAAACCCGCCTTTCTCGTGGATCGAGAAGACGATGATCGGAATGGAATTTTCGCGCGCGAGGGCGACAGCTGCGACGTCCATCACGGCAAGGCCCTTGTCGAGCACTTCCTGGTGCGTCAGCCGGTCGAAGCGCGTGGCATACGGATCCTTCTTCGGGTCGGCGGAATAGATTCCATCCACCTGGGTGCCCTTGAAGATCGCCTGGGCGCCCATCTCGGCGGCTCGAAGGGCTGCGGCAGAATCGGTCGTGAAAAACGGATTGCCGGTGCCGCCCGCGAAAATGACCACGCGGCCCATCGACAGATGGTAGAGCGTCGCGCGCTGCGAGAAGCTTTCGCAGAGTTCCGGCATGGAGATTGCCGAAAGCACGACCGTATCGATGTTCAGCTTGCGCAGCGACGTTGCAAGCGCCAGCGCGTTGATTACGGTACCCAGCATGCCCATGTGGTCGCCCGTCACGCGGTCGCCGCCCTTGGAGGCGACGGCTACGCCGCGGAAGATATTGCCGCCGCCGACGACAACACCGACTTCGACGCCCATCTGGCGGGCTTCGGCGATGTCCGACGCGATGCGGTCCGCTACCGCAACGTCGATACCGAATCCCTGGCTGCCCATGAGCGCTTCGCCGGAAGCCTTGAGTAGAACGCGTTTATAGACAGGCTCTGACGACATCTTGGCTCCTCGTATGTTGGCATGATTGCCGGATACACGAAGGGCACCGCGTTGTCACGCGATGCCCTGCCGTTTTCACATTATATGAGGTTTTATCAGCCCTTGGCGGCGGCCGCGACTTCGGCTGCGAAGTCGGTTTCTTCTTTCTCGACGCCTTCGCCGAGCAGGAGGCGTGCCATGCCGGTGATCTCGATCGGCGCACCGACGGTCTTTTCAGCTTCCTTGAGCGCGGCACCGACCGTCAGGTCCGGATTGATGACGAAAGCCTGGGAAACCAGCGCGACTTCTTCGAAGAACTTGCGCATGCGGCCTTCAACCATCTTTTCGATGATGTTGTCGGGCTTGCCGGAAGCGCGCGACTGCTCGATGAAGACGTTGCGTTCGCGCTCGGCGACAGCAGCGTCGACTTCTTCCGGACGGATGGCGAGCGGCGAGGTCGCAGCGATGTGCATGGCGATCTGGCGGCCGATGGCGTTCAGCGCCTCCTTGTTGCCGGTCGACTTCAGCGCAACCAGAACGCCCAGCTTGCCGAGGCCGTCGGAAACGGCGTTGTGGATGTAGGTGGCGACGACGCCGTCCTCGACGGAGAGGGCAGTCGAGCGGCGCAGGTTCATGTTTTCGCCGATGGTCGCGATCGCGTCCTTGATCGTGTCAGCAACGGACTTGCCGGAAGCCGGATAGGTCGCGGCTGCGACGGCCTCGACTGAACCGTTGGTCGAAACGGCAACCTTTGCGATGCCACGGACGAGATCCTGGAAGGCGTCGTTACGGGCAACGAAGTCGGTTTCGGAATTGACTTCGACCACGACGGCCTTGGTGCCTTGGCTGGCAACGCCGACGAGACCTTCGGCGGCGGTGCGGCCCGACTTCTTGTCAGCCTTGGCGATGCCCTTGGCGCGCAGCCAGTCGATCGCCGCTTCCATGTCGCCATTGGTTTCAGCGAGAGCCTTCTTGCAGTCCATCATGCCTGCGCCGGTCTTTTCGCGCAGTTCCTTCACCATTGCAGCCGTAATCTCGGTCATAAGCTTCCTCTTGTCGGTTTACGGTGGTCCGCAAAATGCTCTGCGCCACCGGATTGAGGCACGAAATGTACCTTTATGTATGACAGCGTGATGAAGACGCGCCATATCAGAATTCGTTGGGCGGACCGGCCTGAACCTACCGCCCTAAAAAGGTCAAGGCCGCCGGAGCTTCGCAAAGTCTCGCGCGGCCTTTCCCAATCCAGTCAAGCTGGACGGACCTTTCGGCCCGTCCGCCTGTTTATCAGGCTTGAGCCTCGTCGAGCGTCGGCTCGATCGGAGCTTCAACGGAAGCGCCAAGGTCGCGGCCCGATGCGCTCTGCTGACGGGCGATACCGTCGATAGCGGCGCGGGAGATCAGGTCGCAGTAGAGAGCGATAGCGCGCGAAGCGTCGTCGTTGCCCGGGATCGGATAGTCGATCAGGTCCGGATCGCAGTTCGAGTCGATGATCGCGACAACCGGGATGCCGAGGCGCTTGGCTTCGTCGATCGCGATCTTTTCCTTGTTGGTATCGATGATGAACATCAGGTCCGGGGTACCGCCCATGTCCTTGATACCACCAAGAGCCTTGTCGAGCTTTTCACGCTCGCGCTCGAGGTTCAGACGTTCCTTCTTGGTGAAGCCCTGGGCTTCGTTGGAAAGGATTTCGTCGAGCTTGCGCAGACGCTGGATCGAGTTGGAGATCGTCTTCCAGTTCGTCATCATGCCGCCGAGCCAGCGCGAGTTGACGTAGTACTGGGCCGAACGCTTGGCCGAGTCCGCGATGAGCTCGGAAGCCTGGCGCTTGGTACCGACGAAGAGAACGCGGCCGCCACGGGCAACGGTGTCGCTGACAACCTGCAGCGCGCGCGAAAGCATCGGAACGGTCTGAGCCAGATCGATGATGTGGATGTTGTTACGATCGCCGAAAATGTACGGCTTCATCTTCGGGTTCCAGCGGTGGGTCTGGTGGCCGAAGTGAACGCCAGCTTCCAGAAGCTGGCGCATAGAAAAATCAGGCAATGCCATGCCTTTGACTCCTTTTCCGGTTGAACCTCCGCAAGGCGAACAGCATCCTCTTCGAAGATGCCACCGGCGGAAAAATCCGGATTTCTCCCGGACGATCCCATGCCTTACGTGTGGAATGCGGCTGCCCTTACCGTCGATCCGCCGAAAATGCAAGGCGTTCGCTCAAAAAAACTGGCGTCTGACTGCCCCTAGCGCTGCACCTGGATAAACTCGACCGGCCCGCCGGCCAGCGAATCTTCAAACACGGCGCAGGAAAGCGGACCGCCGAACACGCATCCGCTGTCGATATTCGTGCGGTTGCCAACGGTCAGCGGATTCGTGTCCGAGGGCGTGTGTCCATGACACAGGTGTTTTCCCCAAAAATCCGCTGAATAGTCGTCGGGAACCCGGAGCCAGAGCAGGTCTTGGGGGGCCTGCATCTCTAGCGGCAAATCCGGAACAACGCCGGCATGCACAAAGATCCGGTGGCAATCGGCATACATCAACGACAGCTGACTGGCCCACAGCATATGGTTTGCGGCTACTTTACCCCCATAGGAAAGCTCCGTTTCAAACCCGCCGTTTTCCAACCACCAGATACGCTCGTCATCGTTAGCGCAGGCGCGCAGCATCATATCCTCGTGATTGCCCTTCAGACATACCCATCGCCAGGCTTCGCTGCCCGATCCGTTCATCAGGAGATCGATCACTCCCTTGCTGTCAGGACCGCGGTCGATATAGTCGCCGATGAAAACCACCGTGCCGGCGCATGCGTATGTCCTGATGCGATCAAGCATCTCTCTCAACGGCTCCAGGCAGCCATGGATGTCGCCAACCGCAAATGTGAAATTCATGCCGCGCCTCCTGCGGGACATTGATTTCATTGCCACCGTTTGCGCGCTCACTCAGTCCGTTGCGCAGGGCCAGTTCTTTGGCATCGTAAGACCGGAAGGAAGCTTGGTCGACGTATCGCCGCAGGCCAGTTCGATCTGCGACTGCAGAAGCCCGGTTGCAGCGGAAAGATCGAGCCCCTCTATTCTCGTCAGGAACATGAAGGCGCGATCGAAATCGATCGAACCTTCGAAGCTCGAGCCGCTGAGATCGGCGCGGGAGAGATTGGCAAGCGCAAACCTGGCTCCGGTCAATACGGCGGTTTCAAAAGTCGCGCGCCCGAGCTCGGCCTTTTCGAAGTTCGCACCTGAAAGCTGTGCGCCAGTGAAATCCGCACGCTGCAGCTCAGCGCTGATGAAGGAAGCGCGCTGCGCCGATGCATTCTGGAACACGACCCGGTAGGCTTCGATCTTGTCGAATTTGGCCTCGTCGGCCTTTGCACCTTCAAGCCACGCGCGTATCAGGGTCGCTTTTTCGAGGTTTGCCGAGGCAAGGTTCGCATTCTTGAGGCTGGTCTGCGACAGATCCGTGCCCGCCAGACTGGCTTTTTCGAAGTTGCTGCCTTCAAGCATAAGGTTCTTCTTGGTGCATTCGCTCCAGTCAACGCCTGCGTTAGGCGTGTCGTGGCAATCGGCTGCCATCACATGACCGCCCGATACCGCGGATGCAGCAGCAAGGAGCGCCACCGCAAGACCTGAACGTGCAATCCGTGACAAGTTCTTCATAATCCCACCCCCTATCGGCCCCGCCCCCTCAACGGCGGCAGGCCCGCACAGGACAACGTACGTCCTGCACTTCTATTATGCGCCAGAAAAAGAGAAATCGTGCATAAAACGTTGTTTAAGATGCGCCTCAATGCCGCCAGCGGCTCACTTGCAGGTGTCGGCCTTGCTATCCAGCATTTCCAGCTTCGCGAGCCTGCCGGTCAGAACGAAATCACCATAATCCATGGTGAGATCGCGCGTAATGCCGTTCTCGTAAAGCTTGAATGACATGCGATAGACCGGTAGCGCGTCTGATTTCGTATTCTCGTTGAAATAGGAGATCGTCACCGGCCAGACGGCCGTCTTGGAAAACGCGCCGGCATTGCCCGCATCCGCCTCGTCACCGGCAACCGGCGTAATCTGCTTGCCGACTACGGTCGTCGTCGCCAAGGGCTTGTCCCCATCGTCCGAGCCATCGAAAACGCGGGCTTCAAAGAAACGCCTGCCCGCCTTGGCATTCTCGATCACGTCGAGCATGTGCTCGGTCGGGAAGCGGCTTTCGGCAAGCTGCAATTCCTTGCTTTGAGGGCGGGTCAGATCGACTGTCACGCCGTCCGGCTTGTCGTTTGCCTCGCCGTTGACTTCCTTGTCGAGCTGATCGTCCGTGAAAGACTTCGTTTCGAAGGTGAAGCGGCGGTCCTTCACGTTTTCGAAGGTCTTCGTCTGCTGGTCGCTGACGCGTGTGCTGTCGCCGGTGTTGATCTGCGTCACGAAGCGGAAATTGGTGGTGAAGCCGTCGCAATAATTGCCGTTGAATTCGTAGACCATGCGGCCGTACATGCCGGCGATGCCAGAGCGCTCGGTCGCGTCCTTCAGTTCGAGATCGTAGATCGCCCGGTGGGCGACAAGACCGGAGGCGATCGCAGCGCCGGAGGCAGGCGCGGCCGCCCACGCACTTGTTGCGACGCCGGCAAGAAGAAGGGCGGCAAGACTCGGTCGGAACATCCATAATCTCCTGTTGGACTCGGCCGCGATGTTATAAGAACGCTTTCGGCCAAATCGAGGCTCGAAACCGTCATACGCAAGATTCTAGTCCCGATGCATAATTTTTTGAAGAACTGAAACAAAAAGCGGAGACGAAAATGTCGAATGAAATCGCGGCCCGCCTGACGGAAATGGGGATAACTCTGCCGGAAGCCGCCGCACCCGCTGCCAATTATGTTCCCTATGTGATCAGCGGCAACCTTCTTTATATCTCCGGCCAGCTTCCGCTCGAAGGCGGCAAGGTCGCCGTGAGCGGCCATCTTGGCAGAAATGTCGACGTCCCCGCCGGCCAGCGCGGCGCGGAGCTTTGCGCCATCAACATTCTCGCCCAGGCGAAGGCAGCGCTAGGCGGCGATCTCGGCCGCATCAAGCACGTCATCAAGCTCAACGGCTTCGTCGCCTCTACCCCGGAATTCGTCGAACAGCATCTTGTCATCAACGGTGCATCAAACCTGATCGCCGGCGTCCTCGGCGAGGCCGGAAAGCATGCCCGTGCCGCCGTCGGCATGGCGGCGCTGCCGCTCAACGCCGCCGTCGAAATCGATGCCATCATGGAAATTGCGTCATGACCTCCGCCGCCTGGATCAAGGAACTGCCGGTCGCCCATCGCGGCTACCACGACACCAACAAGCTCGTCTGGGAAAATACGCTGACTGCCTTTGCCCGCGCCGTCGAAGCCGGCTTCGCGATCGAATGCGATCTCCATTATGCCTCCGATGGCGTGCCGATCATCTTTCATGACGAGAACCTCGAGCGTCTGTGTAACATAAAGGGCGATATCCGCGAGCGCACCTCCAGGGAACTCGGCCTGCTGTCCGTCGGCGGCACGGCCGACAAGATCCCGACACTCAGGCAATTGCTCGATCTCGTGAAGGGCAAGGTTCCGCTCGTCCTCGAACTCAAGGGCCGCGAGGCGGATGATGAGGGCTTTGCCGAAGCGGTGGTCGAAGTGCTGGAAGGCTATGACGGCAAGGTTGCGCTCATGAGCTTCGACCATTGGCTTCTGCGCGACCTCAAAGCCTTGAACGCGCCCTACCCGCTCGGCCTTACCGCCGGCGGCAACAAGCCGGAAGAATTCGCGAACCACGAACGGGCCATGGAAACCGGCCTCGATTTCATCTCTTATTTCTTCGCCGATCTGCCGAATGCCTTCATCACCGGCCAGCGCGCGAAGGGCATCCCGGTCATTACCTGGACGGTCCGCGACGAGAAGGCGCGCATGCATACCGTCGAGAATGCCGATCAGATGACGTTCGAAGGTTTCGATCCCCGCGGTTCGGTTTGACGCTCGCTTGTTGGACACGATCGTGCGCAGACTGAAGGGGAGCCAATATCCTCCTCCCAAGGGCCTCGCATTTGCTCCATGACAGACGAACTATCGATCCGCGTCGAACGGTCCTTCACCGCGATTTCCCCGGAGAGCTGGTCCCGGCTTTCCGGAACGTCCAAAGAAGGCAAGGCGCTCGCCTATAACCCCATCCTGTCGCACGCCTTCCTCTCCGCGCTCGAAGATTCAGGCTCTGCCACCACGCAAACTGGCTGGCTCGGCCCTCATCTGCTGCTTGAGACGGACA
>NZ_JABEPH010000010.1:0-37260 GCF_013004495.1 Rhizobium sp. SEMIA 4085 | reverse complement strand
GCGAGGAAGGCAAAAGGGGACGTTACATCATGAAAGATGCGAAAGGGCGCACGATCGTCAATCGGCGCGCCACGGTGGATGATGTAAAACGGCTTCAATCATTCAGTCCCTGACCGGCTTCCGATCGATCGCATCGCGAAAGACCATCGCCGCCTCTGTCCTGTTGTTGACGTCAAGTTTCGCCATGACCTGTGTCATGTGATGCTTAATCGTTTTCTCGTGCAGGTCGAGCTTCCGGGCCACCTCCTTATTGCTAAGGCCCGTCGCGACGAGCTTTAGAACTTCGTGTTCACGGGCGGTAAGCGCAGCAATGGCGTCAACGTTGGAGGGCTCGGATGGATTGTGAAGCAACTTGGCAGACAGCGTCGGAGCAACATATCCGTCCCCGTCAGCCACCGTGCGGATGATGTCAGCGAGTGCTCTGGAGCCGACGCCTTTGAGAACATAACCTTTCGCCCCCGCCTTCAAGGCTCCGGTAACATCATCGTTGGTTTCAGAGACCGTCAACATGATGATCTTCTGCGCGGGTGATGCTTCAAGGATCGGACCAATCGCGTTCAGTCCCCCGCCTGGCATGGAAATGTCGATGAGGATGATGTCGGGCCGCAGGTCCTGCGCAATTCGCAACGCGTCATCCTTCGAGCCGCCTTCGGCGATCACCAAGAAACCATCGATCTCCGACAAGCTTCTCGTTACGCCCTCTCTAAACAGCGGGTGATCGTCTATAACCGCGACCCTGATCGTTTCGCTCATATTTGCTCGGCCTCCTCGGTGTTGAGTGTCATCCTGACGGTCGTACCTGGCGCCGCAAATGTGATCTCGAACGTACCGCCAAGACTTTCAACGCGTTCCCTGAGGCCCGCAAGTCCAAGGCTGGTAGGTCCGACGTCGTCGGGACTGAAACCTGGCCCATCGTCTGCGACTTCTATGCTGACGCAATTTTCCTGCAGACGCTGGATAACACGCTGGCCCGCGCCCCCGCCATGGCGATAGGCATTATTCAATGCTTCCTGCACAAAACGGTAGATGCATATTTTCGCCGACGGCGATAGACAAACAGGGATGCTGGACGTCACCAGCTCGACGATCGTCCCGGTTCTCTGGCGATGCGCGTGAACACTACGCTCCAATATTTCAGAAAGGCTCGCTGCCTCGATCTGCGGCAAGACCAGACCGCTGCAAATCGTACGGATTTCGCGCATGGCTTCGTCGAGACTTGCCTTGATGGATGCTACCTCCCGCTCGCGGGTGACAGGAGAGGTCGAGGCGCTGACGACGGTGCGGCTATCCAGCCGAAGTGAAGCATAAGCTATAAGTTGGGCTGGGCCGTCGTGAAGATCCGCGCCGATGCGCCGCAGATAGCTCTCGTTCAATGCGGTGACACGTTCGGAAGCGCGCTGGACACGCTCCCGGAGAGCCTCGTTCTGGGCAAGCAAAGCGGACAAATCGTCGATCCGCTGGCTTAACGCATGACGCTGATTTTCGATCGTTCGGCTACCCCTTAAAACAATCGCCGAAAGCGTCGCGAAGAACACAAGCGTAAAGCCCGCCACCGCGAGCCAGGTGTGAAGCCGGGCCTGTCTAAGGCTGTGCTGGAAGTCGTTGGCAATTTCGTAAAACTCCGAAACGGCGACCACCTGTCCTGACCAGGGCTGCAGGACGGGGTTATAGATCTCCAGAAGCGGTTTACCGGCAAGGCGTTCTACCTTGTCCTCGACATCGTCGAGCTCGTTGAACTGTGCCGCCATCTTGCCGGCAAAGGCCGTCTTGAGCTCATCACTGAGCGGGAACTTCTTTCCGACCATGGTCTTGTCGTTCGAATAGAGAACAGTTCCGTCCGAGCGCCACAAACGGAATGACAACAGCCGGTTGCCGAGCGCACCTTGCCCGAGCGTCTCGTCCAGAGCACGCGCGACAGTGTCGTCAAGCGCCTGGCTCGTCTGCATGTCAGGCAGCAGCGGAGCAATGACACTGTCCACGTAAAGGGCGGTCGTTGCGGCAGAATTGCGTGTAACGGCGTCTTCGATCAATCGAGTCACGAACGCCCCGACCAGAAGCATCGCTCCAATCGAGACAATGCCGCCAATCACTAGGAACTGCTTGGCCAGTGACTGCGAATTCCATTTTGAAATCAGGTTGGGCCGACGCACGAGTTATTCTCGGGGATTGGTCGCATTGCGTGGGCGACCCGTTTCGATTTTGCAGATAGCCTACCTTCTCTGCTCCGGCGGTCAATGGCGAGCTTGTCAAGCGTCCACTATCAGACGTTTAGAATCCATCCATCGGACCTAAGTCCTAACCGCTGCGGCATTGGTCTGACGATCATGGAATCGCGCCGCCGCGCAAGCTATCGTTGCGTTCAGTGAAGCCGCCCATCCGCGGCTGGCCGTGATTTTCGTCGCCGCCGCTTTAACGAGGAGACATCGCATGCCAATCAGAAAAGTAATCAGCCGGGGCATTCTTGCGCTTACCATCACAGTCGCACCACTAACAGGCGCTACGCTCGGAATCTCGAACGTGGCCCTCGCCAAGGACGGAAATGGCAACGGCAATTCTGGTGGTGGTGGAAACGGCAATGGGAACGGGGGTGGGAATGGAGGCAACCACGGCAGCGCGGGCTCGAACCATGGCAAGTCTGGCAATGCGCATTCGAAGACGAATTCAAAGTCGGGTGCCAGCACGCCGACGCTCGAATCACTCTTCTTTCATGAAAAAAAGACCGGTAAGGCAACAAAGGCGGAAAAGCCCGTCAAGAGCGGCAACGCTGCAAAGAAAAGTCTGAAGAACACCAAATCGGACGCGGTTGGACTGAGTTCGTTGAACCGCAACTATCATGCCTATATGCATTCCAACGACCCGCGACTGGCTCCCGTTGCGGCCTACGTCATGGCATATGCTGAATTCGAAAAGGTAAGCGGGCCCGATGTGGTTCCGATCGATCCGGCGCTGAGCGATGAGGCGCTGCGCGAGGCCCTTACGGGCTTCACAAAAGGGGGCGTTGTGAGCGACGATGCCCTTGCTGAAGCCAAGGAAATCCTCGGCGTAGGACCGGCAGTCGGCAAGATCGACGAGATTCGCGAAACGCTGCCCGATCCGGAGCCCGTGGATACGCTCGAGGAGCCAACAACCACGGAAACGACGACAACAGTCACGATTGTCACCGAGACGCCCACCGAGCCGGCGAACTGATGTTGAGATACGCGCCGGCACCTGAGGTGCCGGCGCAATTCATTGCCGGGAACGGCGAAGTCCCTCGATAACCAGCACGTTGGCTGCAAGAGTCCCGTCTAGGAACTCTTGCTGAGAGATCTTGGTGAAACATTATCATTTGTGTCGAATGCTATGGATACGTGCGTCGTGCCATATCGGAAGCAGGGCCGGATAATGCCACATGCCGGAAATGGCGACCGCACGTTTTGGGCCAAATTCAGTCGACTGCCCAGACTTCAGCAAAACTCCGTTCTTGTTTCCGCAATTTGTGCGCTGCCTTGAAAGCAGGCGGGGGTTGAGAAGATCCTGCGACGCATGAAGAGCGGAGCCCCGGGGTAGGACAATCATCTTGAGCGCGATGACCCCTTTTGCCGACGCCCATCGCATTTTTGGGCACTCCAGGTGCTGATCTGGTTGCGACCGTTGCGTTTGGCATCATAAAGAGCGTCGTCTGCGCGTTTGATCAGTTCCGCCGATACCAGTTCGGAAGAAGAGCTTTGCTTTGTCAAAACGCCGACACTTGCGGTGACATACCGGAATTCGCTCCCCGCATGCGGTATTTCCAGCGCCCGAAGACCCGTCAGGAATTTGAGGGCAAGCGCCTGGGCTGCGCCTTCGTCGGTTTCGGGCAGCAGAACGACGAACTCCTCACCACCAAAGCGGGCGACGACATCGGTGCGGCGCTTGACAACCTCGCGTAAACAATCGCTCACGGCTTTGAGACATTCGTCGCCCGCAACATGACCGTAAGTGTCGTTATAGGCCTTGAAACGATCGACATCGATCAAAAGCAGGCTGAGCGGGGTCCGGTTTCTGGCGCTTCGGGCAAGCTCGATGACGATGGCCTGGTCGAAAGCCCTCCGGTTGACGATCCCCGTTAAAGCATCCGTTTCCGCCAAACTCTTCATTTGCTCGGCAAGTTCCCGCAGCGAGTGCTCGGCCTGCTTCATGGCTGTGATGTCCGATACGACAACGAGTGCTTTTCCGTCCGTCGTCAGTCGCGTCCGCAAGCTGAGCCAGCGGCCATCACAAAGGTCAATCTCCTCGTCCTTGTCCTGATGCAGGTGCGCGGCGGCGTTGTCGATCCAGTCATCTGTCACGTCCTTGGGCAGATCGCGGCGCTCCTCTGTCTCCGCAACCTTCCGCAGAATGTCTTTAATGTTGGCTCCGGGAATCCGCGCTGGAGCAGATAAGGGGAAAAGGCACCTGTACTGCTCGTTACAGAATAGTAGCGTGCCGTCAGGACCGAACATCGCAAATCCATCCGACATGCCGGCCATCGCGTGCGACAGCAAGTTCCGACTTTCGGTGAGTTCGCGCTCCACGCGCCGCTGTTCCGTGATGTCGCGCGTGGCGCCGGCAAGACCGATGATTTCGCCCTTTCCGTCGCGCAAAGGAAACTTGGACGTCGAGTAGCATCTTTCCTGCTCGCCCTCGCGAAGCTGTTCGATCTTGTCGATCACGGGCTTGCCGTTTCGCAAAAGCTCTTGCTCTTCAGCAAACAAGATCTCCGCGCGCCGTTGTGTTGCAAGCTGAAAATCGGTGAGGCCGATCATCTCGGCCGGCGAGCTGAAGTGATGATGTTCGGCGACATTGCGGTTGACGATGACAAACTGGCTCTGACTGTTCTTGACGTAATGGTAGTCGGATGTCTGGGTGAGGGCGGCCGTCAACAGATCACGTTCCAATGCAATGCGTTCGAACTGCAACAGGACAAGCCCGGAGATGATGATGGCGCAGGAATTGAGGAAGAGAGCGGGCGCAACGATTGACGTAAGCGTTTGGCCATCGGCGGAGCTGAGCAGGACCAGTGTCGATCCCACGAGTGTTACGCAAACCGCAGCAGCCAGGAGCACGACATCGATAATCCCGATTTTGCGGTTTTGAACGATTATGTGAGCGGCAACACCAACGGCGCCGATCAGCAGGATACCGGTAATGCCGTTGATTGTTCCCGCTCCGCCTGAATATATCCGGAAGCCGCCTGCAACAGCCATCGTGGCGATGGCTGCCACCGGCCCGCCAAACAGCCCGGAGATCGCAATCAGCGACGATCTCAAAGCGATGAATGCGCCGGAGTTGACAGGGATCGAAAGCAACATCGATGCAATGGCGCCGAGGCCCATTGTCAGACCGAACGCGACCTTCGACTGAAGCGCGGAAAGATTGCGGAATCGATAATAGAAGTGGGCCCACACCGACATGACAAGTGCAACGACGGCGAGGTTTCCCGTCAGTATCTGCCAGGTTGTGCTCATGATCGTTTCAGCAGCTCAAGGACATGGATCGATTTGAACTTCTACGCTTTTTTTCTTTCGGGCAACTTAACGCGGTGTTCGCTTTGGATCCCGGTGGCTGAGCTATCATTTCGGCGCCGCGGGCTGCGTTGGATGGCTACTTTTGTCGTTAACCACGCTTTTTAAGCACGCTTACATCGTCGAATGCTAAACCTGAAATGCAGCGCATTGCGGACATGATGTCTCCTGCCGTCCCAAGACATGATCCTTAAACTCACAGATTCTCGGACCCTTCATGTCGTCCAGCTTTGCAGCGAAATATGTTCGTGCTCAAACGTCTTCCATCATTGCTGCAACCATCTGCTTCCTTGCCGTCGCTCTTTTGTTGACGGGCCTGATGGCCCACGTTGTTGCGACCATGACCCGGTCGGGCAATGAAATCGACGATGCGCGGGCAACGCGTGCCGCAGCCGCCGCGATCGCCGCATTTGCGGCCCGCCTCAGCGGGACCGTAACGGATAATGCCGTGTGGGATGATGCTTACGCCGCCATTGCCTCATCAGACGCCGCCGCCTGGGCTTACGACAACTGGGGAAAGACCAGCGAGGACTATCCGCTGTATGACGGTGCAATCGTCATCGACCCCGAAGGAAGGGTGACCTCTTCCTATGCGAAGGGCAAGTCTTTCCAGCCGAGCGCATATTTTGGTGAGGCCTTCGCGCGGCAGAGCAAAGCTGCTGCGATCGCTAGCGAGGCTCCTCTGGTCAACTTCTTCAAGACCGAAAGCGGTGTCGCCCTTGTCGCATCACAGGCAATTCAGCCCTTCTCGACAAATGCCCAGCTTCCGAGGCTGAGCGTATTGAGCTTCTACAAGGAAGTCACGCCGGACATTCTAGGCGCGTTCTCCGCTGAACACGAGCTTGAGGGGCTGCGGCTCCAGGCAGTGGCTGAACCAGGCCTGCTGAGCGTCCCGATCAAAGGCATGGACGGCGCTACCATTGCCTTTCTCGTCTGGCCCAGCAAAGCGCCCGGAAGCGCCGTCTTTATGGCGGTCTATCCGTACATACTGGCCGCCGCGGTCATCCTTTGCCTGTTTCTGGCAGGCGTCCTTTTCGCCGGCGCCTCTGAGGCGCGGCGCTTGCGTCGATTGGCGGACGTGGCGCGTTTCGAAGCAAATCATGACAATCTGAGCGGTCTGCTCAACAGACATGGCCTTTTGAATGTGCTGGAGCATCTCAGCAGTTCGGCTGTGCCGGAGGTGTCTCTTTATCTCGTTGACCTTGATGGCTTCAAGGCGGTCAACGACGCTTGGGGGCATGCGGTCGGCGATGATCTGATCCGCATCGTTGCGAAGGCGTTGGCGACCTGTCACCAGGAAGTCATTGCCGCCGCGAGGCTGGGTGGCGACGAATTCGCGCTGGTGCAAGTCGGATCGGCTGCGCTCGGCGACTTCGAACAGGCAATTCTCAACCTCTTTGCCGGGCCGTTCAAAATCGACGGGCGAACGATTGAAGTCGGGGCAAGCATCGGAGCCGCGCCCAGAAGCGAGGACATTGCGCCCCTGGAACTGCTTCGGCGGGCCGACATGGCTCTCTACCGCGCCAAGGAAAATGGCAGAGGTCAAGCTATTGGATATGATCCCGAGCTCGACCGCGAACGCGTGCGTATCGGCGAACTGGAAGGCGAATTGAGAAGCGCCATAAAGAGTGGAGCAATCGAACCCGTTTTCCAACCGCTCGTTTCTGCCACCACGGGTGCGATCACAGGCCTTGAGGCCTTGGCGCGTTGGCAAAGCGCCGCTGGAAGGATCAGTCCTGAGGTCTTCATCCCGCTTGCTGAAAAATCTGGCCTCATAGACGCTCTCGGCGTTCATATGCTGCGTGTGTCGATCTGCCATGCGAGAGCCTGGCCCGGCCTTACGCTATCTGTCAATGTCTCGCCAATCCAGCTGTGTAATCCGGACTTCGGAGCACAAGTGATTTCGGTTTTGAAGGAATCTGACTTCGACGCCAACCGCCTGACTTTGGAGATAACCGAAGGCGTCCTCATGACGAATCCCGATCAGGCCCGCCGGTCCATCGACCAGCTTAAGCGCGTCGGAATCAAGTTCGCGCTTGACGACTTCGGTTGCGGCTATGCCAGTATTGGCGCACTGCGGCAGTTTGGCTTCGATCGGATGAAGATCGATCGATCACTTGTTTCGGGTGTCGAAGACGCTGCCAACGGCATTGAGGTTCTTCGCGCGACGATCTCCTTGGCAACGGCTCTAAATATTCCCGTTACCGCCGAGGGCATCGAGAATGCGCGCCAGGCAGCGATATTACGCGACACAGGATGCGATCAGCTTCAGGGATATCTCGTCGGAAAGCCTATGTCGGCACAGGAGATTTCAGAGACACTTCGTCTAGAAGATCCAGCGGCATGACATTGCCCAGCGGCTGCGCAAACCTTTCTTAATACTGTTAACTCTTTATTAACCATGGCGGCGGTAGATATGGTCAACGATTTCTTAACATAGATGACCAAAGTGCTAACAGACGCTCGCTCTATCCGCATCAAGGGCCGCTCTTTCCTCGCGGTCATGCTTTCTCCAGATCTCCCGCTTGATGATTGGCTGGCGAGGCTGGATGATCTCGCAGCCCGCTCAGCCGGATTCTTTTTGGGCCGGCCCATCGTGCTTGATGTCACGGACCTGCAAATCGACCGATCGCAGTTAAAAGACCTTATTGCGGAACTAACGCAACGCAATGTGAGCGTCATGGGAATCGAGGGCGGGCGGCCGTCAATCCTCGGGCCAGGCATGCCGCCTGCACTGAAGGGCGGACGGCCGGTGTCCGACTTTGAGCTTCCAAAAGCGGAACCAATTATTGATCTGCAAAGCAAGCAGCCGGCAAGCGAAGCGCGTCCGGCGCTTCAGTCCATCGTGATCCGGCAGCCCGTGCGTTCAGGCCAGTCAGTGATTTTCCCGGAAGGCGATGTCACCATCGTCGGTTCTGTTGCCTCCGGTTCCGAGATCATCGCCGGAGGTTCGGTCCATGTTTATGGCACCTTGCGGGGCAGGGCCATGGCGGGGTCGGTCGGAAATGCGTCAGCGCGGATCTTTTGCCGAAAGCTCGAGGCAGAGCTAGTTGCGATTGATGGCGTCTACAAGACCGCCGAAGACATGGCCTCGAACCTTCGAGGGCAGGCTGTCCAGCTCTGGCTGGAAGGCGACACGATCATGGCAGAGAAACTTATCTGAGCCGAAAGCCGGCTAGGACACAGGAGAGCAAGATGGGGAAAGTCATCGTCGTCACTTCAGGCAAAGGCGGAGTTGGCAAGACAACTTCTACCGCCGCGCTTGGAGCGGCTCTGGCGCAGAGGAACGAAAAAGTGGTCGTCGTCGATTTTGACGTCGGGCTGCGCAATCTCGATCTCGTGATGGGTGCGGAGCGAAGGGTCGTCTACGACCTGATCAACGTCATACAAGGCGATGCCAAGCTCCCTCAGGCGCTGATACGCGACAAGCGGCTCGAGACGCTGTTTTTGCTCCCGGCATCGCAAACGCGCGACAAGGACAACTTGACGCCGGAGGGTGTCGAACGTGTCATGGCCGATTTGAAGCGCCACTTCGACTGGATTATCTGCGATAGCCCCGCAGGCATCGAACGTGGGGCAACCCTTGCAATGCGCCATGCCGATATCGCCGTCGTCGTCACCAACCCGGAAGTTTCTTCGGTCCGTGACTCGGACCGCATCATCGGCTTATTGGACGCCAAGACCGCCAAGGCAGAACGCGGCGAGCGGATGGAGAAGCATCTGCTCCTGACCCGCTACGATGCCAACCGCGCCGAACGGGGCGATATGCTCAAAGTCGATGACGTCCTGGAGATCCTTTCCATCCCGCTCCTCGGCATTGTTCCCGAAAGCATGGATGTTCTACGCGCCTCCAATATTGGCGCACCTGTGACGCTCGCCGATAGCCGCAGTGCACCCGCGATGGCATATTTCGATGCCGCCCGCCGGCTTGCCGGTGAGGAAGTACCGATCACAATTCCCGGGGAAAAGCGCGGTCTCTTCGGCAAGATATTCGGACGGAGGGCCGCATGAACATCTTCAGTCTTTTCGGCAAGAAGAAAACGGCCCCCGCGGCCCGTGAGCGCCTGCAGGTGCTTCTGGCCCACGAACGCTCGTCGGCGGGTTCGGACCTTGTAGCGCTGCTGCGAGAGGAAATCCTTGCGGTGATTGCCAAGCATGTGCAAGTCGACAACGATAAGGTCCAAGTAAAGATGGATCGCAATGAGCACGTGTCGATTTTGGAAATCGACGTCGAGATCCCATTGAAGGCAGAGGCGCAAGCTGCTTGAAACGGCCAAAGGAAGCCGCACGCATGAAAGTAGTGTGTCGGATATTGTGAGCCGGGTAGGCGAGGGGAGGGCGGGGACTAAGCGGCGACTGTAACTGTCGGTTGCCTGAAGACGCCGCCCCTCCCGCTGCCACTTCCGCCGTTGCGGCGCCTGATAGCAGCCATATACCTGGCTTGGCCCGGGGCGCCCCGTCAGCGACGCTGACGGAAACACCGCTCTTCTGACGTCGATTTGCGCAGGAGTTCATGCCTGGACGACCGACGCGACTGGGACAATCATGCACCGGCGTTGGCCGTACCGGGCAACCAGGTCCAATCTTGATCGCCCGAATCACGCGGACTGCACTCAGCTGTACGAGGCTGCACCCGCGCTCGCCGGCTCCTTCTGGGCCGTCGCCTTCCTGAGCTTTGCCACTTTCGCGGGTCGCTTCTCCCGCTCACGCGCAATTGAGTTGCAGCCGGACTGCTGCTCTATAATCGATTAAACTCAACCTCGCTTAACAAATTGATTTACATGACATTTGAGGCATGGCAACGGGTAGATACTCAACTGTTGCCGGGGGTCAAATGAGCAGGGGTGTTTTTGCTTTCAGACCGGCCGCTCTTCGTGAAAGAGCGGTGGGCGAAATCCACGCTCGGCCATATGCCCTTATTACGGTACCTCGCGTCATCTTTCAGCTTGCTTTCTTGACGGACAGCGAGCCCGATCAGGATCATGATATCGTAAAGCGGCTCTCCCAATCGAGCGGATCGCCGCCTCCGTCTCACGAGACCAATCACCATGCGATCAGCTGGGGACAAGGAACGCTGAGATGGGAACGCCACACGGAATTCTCGACCTATTTCTGGGATAGCCCCGCTCCAGAAAAGTTCGGGGCTGAGATTCCTGTGCATCCATTCGGTGACGGATTTTCGCAACCCGGACCCTTCATCTCGGGAATACGACTGGAGATCAGACCTGACACTGAAGAGACCCAGAAGGACCTCGCCGTTTTCGATCGGACGAGCCTCTGCCGCAGTGACCTCAGAAGCGGAGAGGCCACCATTCTTACGGATTTCCGTCCGGATGGGGATGGCCTAACAAAGATCCTCGTTATCGACCGCGGCCTATCCGATAGTTCGCGCGGTGCGCTCGTTCAGAAGCTTCTGGACATTGAGACCTATAGAACACTTGCAATGATGGCGTTGCCTTTGGCACAATCGCTGTCACCCGAGATCCGCCGGATAGAAGCTAGCCTGACGGCGCTCACTCAGCGGATGAAGCAGCACGCTCGCGACGAAGCCGATCAATTGCTTGCGGAAATTACCCGTCTGGCGGCCGAACTCGAAGCGAATGCTGCGATGAGTCTTTACCGGTTCGGCGCCAGCCGCGCCTACTACGAAATTGTCCAGGAGCGGATTCGGGCGCTTGCCGAAACAGCGACCTCCGGGAGCGAGAGCCTTGGCACTTTCTTGGAGCGGCGCCTGGCACCGGCGATGCGGACCTGCCAATCTGTAGAGGAGCGCCAGGCAAATCTCTCGCGCAAACTGGCTCGTGCCACGTCCTTGCTAAGGAGCTGGATCGATGTGGAGCTGGAGCAAATCAACATGACGTTGCTAAACTCCATGGACCGCAGGGCAAAAATGCAATTACGCCTGCAGCAGACCGTTGAGGGCCTCTCCGTTGCGGCCATATCGTACTATGTCGTCGGACTGATTGGATATGTCGCCAAAGGGGTACACTTGTTTGGCATCGAGTTTGGGTCGGAAATTGTGACGGCAATCTCGGTCCCTTTCGTCATTTTGGGAATTTCGCTTATCGTTCGGAATATCAGGCATCGGCACTCGGAAGAAGACGATACGCAATGAGGAACCATCCGCAATCTCCCACGTCATAAAACAGGGAAGAGTGATATCTTACTTTGCAGGATCAGGACAATTTAACTTGCGGCTACACCAAATGTGGCGCGGCGGGTTGAACCGTTCGTTTCGACGCAAGTTAAAATATCACTTTGCGCCGCCACACGGCACGACGACCAGCCCCGATCTGTCCGGCTGTTCCGGCTTGCAAGGACAGACCGGAGTGAGTGAGAGGTAGCATACCCGGTCTTCGGACGCTCCTCGCGAAGCTGCCCTGGTCACTGGGTCTGGTTTTCGCCCGCTCGAAAGAGATAGCCGAGATATTGGCCCTGCGATCGGTCGTCTTTCGATCCTAAATCATTTTCTACACTGTTCATGACCATAGCGTCCGTATCGAGCGGGTTTTGCATGGCGCCCGCGATATAGAAGCCATCCTTGGAGACGATCAGCGGCACGTTGCCTCTCGCGCCATGTAGTAGCTGGCTAATGGCTGATGTGGCAGCCAAGTTGAACTGTCCGCTTTAGCGGAAAGTAGAAATGTCACTTTGGGCGCGTCTCCAGCCAGTTAGAAACGCGACACTCGGCATCGCCGCTGGCACCGACGGTGAGCCCCCGTTCCGACCGGCTGGGCCGGGTTGTAAGGGAGGAGCGGGGGCGGGTGGTGACGCTCCCGTTCGGGGTTGTGTGCGTCAAGTTCTGCAAAATTGGGCGGTCATGAGTGCTGGTCATGCGGCTTGACGGAGTGCGAGTTTCTTGTGCTCTCGCAGATCGTCCATGTTGATGTAGCGATTGGCCTCCATCCAGTTTTCGTGGGTTTCGACGGCGAGCGCGCGGACGAGGCGTAGGCAGCTCTCGGTATTGGGAAAGATGCGCACGACGTAGGTTCTGCGGCGGATTTCCTCGTTGAGGCGTTCCAGCATGTTGGTGCTCTTGAGGTGCTTGTGATGCTGGCGCGGCAGACGAAAGAAGGTCAGCGTCTGCTCGATGGTTTCCTCGACCCAGGAGGTCAGGCGCGGATAGCGGACCGACCATTTTCCCAGCCAGGCGGCGAGATCGGCCTTCGCCTCGTCGAGATCGCGGCGATCATAAAGCCATCGAAGCTCCTGCAGGCAATCGTCGCCATGCTTGCGCGGCAGATGATCGAGGGCGTTCCTGAGGAAATGCACGTAACAGCGCTGCCAGGCAGCTTCCGGGATCACCTCGCCAATTGCCGCGACGAGACCGGCATGGTCGTCGGAGACCACCAGTTCGACGCCCTTCAAACCGCGCCCTTTCAGCCTGACGAGGAAGTCCTTCCAGGCGGAACGGCTTTCACGGCCGGCCATCTCGACCGACAGGATCTGCCGCCGCCCGTCCCAGTCGATGCCGACAGCGATCAACACCGCCTGGCTCATCACCACACCGGCCTCGCGCACCTTCTCATAACGGGCATCGAGGATCAGGTAGGCAAACGGCTCTTGAAGCGGGCGCTCGGCAAAGGCCTTCAGGCTCTCGTCCAGCCGCTTGTTGATCGCCGAGATCGACGACGCCGAGAAGGCATGGCCGCACAGCTCCTCGGTGATCGCCTTGACCTTCCGCGTCGACACTCCTTGCACATACATCTCCGCCAAGGTTGCCACCAGCGCCCGCTCGGAGCGCTGATAGCGTTCGAACAATTCGGTGGAGAAGTGCCCCGAGCGATCCTGCGGCACCCGCAGCTCGAGCTTGCCCACCCGCGTGATCAGCGTGCGGCCATAGTGGCCCGAGCGGTAGCCGAGCCGCTCCGGCGTGCGCTCGCCTTTCGCAGCTCCCAGCGCCTCGTCCATCTCCGCTTCCAATACCTCCTGCATCACGGTGCGGATCACCTCGCGCAGCCCATCGGGGTTCGAAAGCAAAATGTCTTTGACGGCGGCGCTCGCTGTCTTACCTTCAGTCTTGGTCATGGTGGCGTTTCCTTCCAGGGAATCAGGTGACGTTGAACATCACCAGCCTGCCATGACCGCCTCTCTCAGTGAATTTGCAGAACCTTCAGCACACTACCTGGAAATCGTTTGATGGGGAGCTGCCCTAATGAGTACGATGCGGGCCCGCGCGCATCGGAACAACGCGAGCCCTTCCGCACCGCGCGACAGGGTGACAGGGAGCTAACCTCCATCCTGCCACGCGCCAATGACAGACCTTCAAAAGAGAGCAAACTAGCTAAAACGGCTAAGTCCGATCTCCGCGTCCCTTTCAGGAGAGGTTCCAGGTGCTTCAGACGCCGAATACCTCTCACTCAGGGCATCGATAACCTCCATGGCAGTCGCTTCATCAAGGCGTTTAAGCGGCAGAGTTTCAGCAATGACTGCGACCTTGTGCGTTTGCGTATGGACAATCGACCAGCTGCCATCCCCGTCGCGTCTGGCGTAATACTGCAGGCGTATTGGCATTTTTCAGGTCTACCTCTGTTCCTCGGCAATACTCGCGAGTAGCTGTTCCAAGCTTTCGGACCCTATTTCCTGATGCCAGGTTAATGCGTATTTGATGGCTCAGTTTCGAAAATCGATCCTGAACGTCGGATGAAGAGCAAAGCGGTACCGTTCAGGCGGGACGACTGGGCTCGTCTGAGGGAAGGGTTCGAGACGAGCCCGTCGCATCATGTGCCGTAGCTGATCCAACTACGGCGCTTGGCTCGCGCGACTCGGTGGGCGAACGAGGGGCGGACGCCATCCCGTAAGGTGATTAACGAGCCCTCGTCGCGCGACGTTAGGTCAACGATCAGTGCGTCAAAGCGTTCCAGTGCGGTGTCGTACCGAGCCGGTTATACCCGAGGAGGAATGCCGTCGACCCCAGGGTGTTACGTCATGGCAACAGCTAAGATGAAGCGGCTTTGAACCAGCCTTACCGGGGTTCGAGTAGTCTCAGAAATTCCGGAACCTGGTGTCAAAATTCCGGAAATTCGCGTCCGGCTACATCGGATCATTCGATCGACCGGTGCGGCGGTCGGAAAGGCGTTTTAGCAGGTCATTGCCAGACAAGGTCCTCACTGTTCGCCAATGAGACCTTTGATTTCCGCCAACTTCTTCATGCAGCCCTGCTCATCACCGGCCTGGGCCATTTTGCGGGCATCCGCCATGATCTGGCTTGGCTTGCCGGCACTTTCACCAGTCCGTTTCCCGGTTACCTGCTCCTGATGGGGCGAAATCGCTTTCGTCTGGGTACCGGTTGAGCCTGTTGTTTCAGTTCCAACGCCCTGCTTCTGTTTGCCGGCCGTAACGTCTTCCTGGTGCTTCGTAACGGGCACACCGGACTTGTTGGCGCTTGCACCCGTTTCCGCGGAAACTACAGCTTGCTCGAGTTTTGCGAGTTCTTGACTGCAGTCCGCGAATGCCGGGACAGTCAGCAGAAGGGGGACGGCGGTAGCGGCTATGAGACGTATCAACATTTTGCTCCTCGCTCGCTGTCTAGGGATGCAACGCATCCGATACACGTGTGGAGCAAACGAAGCTCTAGGCGAAGAGTTCCGTGTGCAGATCGCTGAGTTTCTTTTAAATTCAGCTCGCGCTTAATTTCGAATAACTACGCGTCCGATGACACCCAAATACATCTTGTCGATCGAGGTCCTGTCGACCCGGTCACTTTCGGGGTGGCGGCGGATGTCGGTAGAGCATAGACGGTCAATCCTGTGAAACGGTCAACAGGTATGGCTTGTTGATTGCTCATGGACGGGCTGGTCTATGAGCCTTCGCGCTGGCTGATGGAGTTGGGCGAGCTTGCGGATATAAGTTCGCTCGACGGAGTTAGTTTGAAGAGGCCTTAAAGTGGTTTTCAAAAAATTCCGGAAACCCGTGTCAAAATTCCGGAAATTCGCGGCGGGCTACAATCGACCTGGAGCAGAGGACTTTGCAAACCATCGACAACCCGTTCGGCACGAGGTTGTCACCCATGTGTTAGGTACGTTTTGTTACCGATGTCTCCGGTATGGACAAAGAGTTGACTGGTAGCGGAGGAGGGATTTGAACCCCCGACACAAGGATTATGATTCCTCTGCTCTGACCTACTGAGCTACTCCGCCACTGGTCAACGATGCCGTTCGCGAAGCGGCGGCTCGTGGGATGAGCGGCTTATAAGGTGCGGTCCGGCTTGGTGTCAAGCAGGTGACATCAAGAAAACGGCGAGCCTTGTTGCACGCCGTTTCGCGTCCGGTTCAGGCGGCGACGGGTCCGGAAAGCAGGGCGTTCAGCGAGGCTTCGGCCGCCGGCTCGCGCTCTGAACGCTCGACAAAGCCGCCGCCGAAGACGCGGGCGTCATCGCCCGGCGCCGAATAAAGCGCGCAGGCCTGACCAGGTGCTACGCCGGCTTCGCCGACGGTCAGGTCGACATAGATGCCGTGCGCATCGGCACGGAGAGCGGCCGGTGCCGGCGCCCGGGTAGAGCGAACCTTCGCGTAGCAGGCAAAACCTTCCTCCGACGCAGCTTCGGAAAGCGGTTCGTCGCCGAGCCAGTTGACGTCGCGAAGATAGACGCGGTGTGTCTCCAGCGCTTCCTTGGGACCGACAATAACACGGCGGGAGCGCGCATCGAGAAAGACAACATAGAGCGGCTCGCCGGTGGCAACGCCGATTCCGCGGCGCTGGCCGATCGTATAATGAAGGATTCCGTCATGGCTGCCGAGGACGCGGCCGTCGAGATGCACGATCTCGCCCGCCAGCGCCGAGTTCGGCTTCAGCTTGGTGATGATATCGGAATATTTGCCCTGCGGCACGAAACAGATGTCCTGGCTGTCGGCCTTCTTGGCAACGACGAGCCCCATCTCCTCGGCAAGCCTGCGCGTCTCGGCCTTCGGCAACCCGCCGAGCGGGAAGCGTAAATAGTCGATCTGTTCCTGCGTGGTCGCAAACAGGAAATAGCTCTGGTCACGATCGGCATCGGCCGGGCGGTAAAGCGCGCGGCGGCTGGGGTTGCCAGATGCCGGATTCGGGCGCGAACGGATGTAATGGCCGGTCGCCAACGCATCGGCGCCGAGTTCCTTGGCGGTTGCCAGAAGATCGGCGAACTTGACGGTCTGATTGCAGGACACGCAAGGGATCGGCGTTTCGCCGGCGACATAGCTTTCCATGAAGGGATTGATGACGGTGTCGCGGAAGCGCTTCTCGTAATCGAGCACGTAATGCGGAATGCCGAGCGTTTCGCAGACACGCCGCGCATCGTCGATGTCCTGCCCGGCACAGCACGAGCCGGCCCGGTGAACGGCCGCGCCATGGTCGTAAAGCTGCAGCGTGATACCGAGCACATCGTAGCCCTGGCGCTTCAAGATGCCGGCAACGACGGAACTGTCGACGCCGCCCGACATCGCGACGACAACGCGCGTATCTTCCGGCTTCTTGTCAAAATCCAGTGTGTTCACGGGTGCTGCCAGTTCAGTGCTTGTTTCGCCCCGCCGTTTGCCCTGCAAATGCGGCGGAATTCACGCCTTCCGGCATGCTCGTTCGCCGGGCTTTCGTGGCCGTGGATATAGAAAGGATTGCGGCTTCGCGCACGAGGCGGGGATTTGCAGCCCGCCGCGCTATTCTGCTGCCGCCCTGCGCCCCCTCGCCGCCCGGCTCTCCAGCATCGCTCTGAGCTGCGGCAAGGCCTGCGGATATTCGCGTTGGATGAAATCGATCAGCTTTTCGCGGATTTCGCAGCGCAGATCGAAGGTTCGCGCGGAATTCGAGGCTGAGGCGAGGATGCGGATTTCCATGACGCTCTCCCTGAAATCGGTGACGGCGACGTTGACCACCCTCCGATCCCAGAGCTTGGAGCCAGCCAGTATCTCCTCGGCCTTGGCGCGGATCGCGGAAACCGGCACGCTGTAGTCAAGATAGATCATGACCGTACCGATCAACGATGCGCTCTCGCGCGTCCAGTTCTGGAACGGGTTCTCGATAAAATAGCTGAGCGGCAGGACGAGGCGGCGCCAGTCCCATATCTTCACGACGACGTAAGTCGAGGTGATCTCCTCGACATTGCCCCATTCGCCCTCGACCAGAAGCGCATCGTCGATGCGGATCGGCTGCGTGATTGCAAGCTGAATGCCGGCGAAGAGATTTTTCAGGACCGGCTGCAAAGCCAGACCGACGACGATGCCGGCAACGCCGGCTGATGCGAGAAGGCTCACGCCATATTGCTTGACTGCGTCGAACGTCATCATGCAGGCGGAAATCGTCACGACGACGATGATCATGTCTGCGATCCGCTCGATGATCCGCGACTGCGTGACATGCTTGCGCGCGAGCAGATTGTCCTCGGCGTCCAGCTTGAAGCGCCGCAGATAGACCGTCATCCAGATATGCTTGGCAGTCTTCGCCATCCAAGCAACGAGGATGATGAAGGCGATCAGCAACACGTGGCGCAACGTCGAGGCCTGATATTCCGTGAGCGGTGAAATCGTGGCGGCAAAGCCCAGCGCGGCAGCCAGGATTGCTAGCCGCGCCATGCCCTCGAGCCGGGAGACGAGCGACCGCCAGAAGAGATCGTGTGAGGCGACGAGGCGTGTCAGAAGCCGGAAAGCCACGCGATGGAAGAAAAGCGAGAACGCCACTAGGATAGCGAAGGTGCAAATGCTTGCCACCCAATCAGGCAGCCAGATGCCTTGGCCGCGAATATCGTTCACAAGGTCGGACATGAAACGGCACTTAGGGTGCATTGCAATATGGAAAAGGGCAAAAATTCATGCGACCGCTTGCAGCGCAGCAAGGCCGCGGAGCCTTTCGATGCGAGATCTAAGCCGTTGACGGCGATGCGCAACTTTTAAGGGCGTGCCGTGTGTCAAATTCTTCGGCTTGCGCTCGTGGCATGTCTTGCCAAGCAGATGGCTCTGGATTTTCCCGAAACCTCCTACTTGAGCCTCTTGAGCTACTCTTTTGTTTCGACGACACCTTCGGCAGGCCTCGCGCAATGAAGCCCGGACCGATGCCGACTGCGCGGATGATGGCGAGATGCCGGCATCGCTCTCGATACCGGCCAGAAGCTGCGATCGAGTTTGCCTTGTCGAAGGCTGGTCACAGAAGAAAAATACATAAAATCAGCATCATAGATCGCCTGACTTTGGGCCAGAAGAATGTTGATCAGGCGATTGGAAACCGTTTGATGCCGCAGGAACAATCCCTGCGGCAATTTGTTTCTAGTGAGACGGCACGGAGCCAACGAAGGCGTCGAACCGCCCTTACGAACAACACACAAATAACCGACACATTTCGAAAAGGAGGCTCTTGTGACTCTCCTGGAACTTAAACCGAACCAGGCGGACGGCATCGCGCACGCAATTCGCCATGCATGCGAACCGCTGCCTCATCCCGCTCATATGATCGAATTCGGCGCGTTCTTTGATCCATATATCGATAGCTCGAAGGTCGTCCTCCTCGGCGAGGCGTCGCACGGCACCTCCGAGTTCTACCAGGCGCGCGCGGCAATCACCCGAAACCTTATCGAAAATCACGGTTTCAACATTATCGCCGTCGAAGCCGATTGGCCCGACGCCGAAAGGATCGACCGGCATGTGCGCCACCGCAACGTGCGAACTTACGACGCAGAGTCGTTTATACGTTTTCCCGATTGGATGTGGCGGAACGCCGAGTTCGAGCAGTTCGTCTCATGGCTGCGCAGCTACAATGAGAGCCTCGCGCCGGACCGGCGCGTCGAATTCCGCGGCTTGGATATCTACTCACTGAATAGCTCGCTCAAAGCCGTGCTCAATTACCTCCAGCGTATCGATCCCGAGGAGGCGATAGCAGCCCGCCGCCGCTATGCCTGCCTGACGCCATGGCAGGAGCGGCCCGCGGGCTATGCCCATGCCATCCTTTCCGGCGTTCAGGAGGAATGCGAACCGGCCGTCGTCGCACAGTTGCAGGAACTGCTCGCCCGCGAGCTCGATTACGCCGCCGCTGACGGCGAGGACTTTCTCGATGCAGCTCAAAATGCGCGTATCGTCGCACCCGCCGAACACTATTATCGGGCGATGTACCGGAGCGGCAACGATTCCTGGAACCTGCGCGACAAGCATATGTTCGAAACGCTCCAGAAGCTCATGGAGTATCGGCCAGATGCAAAGGCTGTCGTATGGGCCCACAATTCGCACATCGGCAATGCGGCTGCCACCGCCATGGGCTGGGACGGCCAGTTCAACATCGGCGAGCTTGCCCGGATCGCCTATGGCGAGGAGGTCCTCCTCGTGGGCTTCGGGACGGACCGCGGTACTGTGGCGGCCGCCGACGACTGGGATCAGCCGGTAAAAATTAAGACCATCAATCCTTCGCGTCCGGACTCCTACGAGCGTGTTTTCCGGCAGACCGCGATACCAAGATCGCTGACCGACCTGCGTGGAACCCGCGATCGGGCAGTGCGCGAGATACTGTCGGAACGACGACTTGAACGCGCCATCGGCGTTGTCTACCGGCCCGACAGCGAATTCTACAGCCACTATTTCGAAGCGGTGCTTCCGGAACAGTTCGACTGCTACCTTTGGTTCGAAGAAACGAAAGCCGTGAATCCGCTTGCCGCCGTGCGCCCGCAAGGCGTGCCCGAAACCTATCCGTTCGGATTGTGATGATGCAGAGCGCTCTCCGCTTTTATGATCGTGCCGACGCGGGCAGAAGGCTTGCCGAGGCCATTGGCGCACGAAACGATGCCCCGGTCGTGCTCGGTCTGCCGCGCGGCGGCGTGCCTGTGGCATTCGAACTGGCGCGCTGCCTGCACGCGCCGCTCGATATCCTCCTCGTCCGCAAGATCGGGGCGCCTGGCTATCCGGAATATGCCATCGGCGCTGTCGTCGACGGCAAAAATCCACAACGCGTGATGAACGAAGACGTCCTTGCCTACTGCGGCGCGTCCCTCGATTATTTCGAGAAAGAGGCAGCCCGCCAACTCGAAGAGATAGAAAGGCGCCGCAAGGTTTATCTCGGTGATCGCCCACCGACTGATCTTGCGAACCGGAGCGTCATTCTCGTCGACGACGGCATTGCCACCGGCGCATCGGTAAAGGCTGGATTGAAGGCGCTCCGGCAGGCGGGTGCGGCCCATATCACACTTGCGGTCCCGGTTGCGCCGCGGATGGTAATCGAGGAACTGAGGGCGCAAGTCGACGAAGTCTTCTGTCTATCCGCGCCCGAAGACCTCCAGGCGGTCAGCCTTCACTATGACGATTTCAATCAGACCAGCGATGGTGAGGTCACCGAGTTGCTTGCAAGGACTGCCTACGGCGACCTCCCGAAGGACTGAGGGCGGATAAGGCTCCAGCACCACTTCTCCACGTTCTTGCCATTCCAGTAGTGACGGCGATCGTATGGACCTTGATCATTGCGCCATGAGAAATGATCTGCCCCGTTTAAATTCAGTGGTGCGGATGCATGCACTGGCCGTGATCGGCAAGGACTTCGATGACCCGGCACTGATCCACACGGCCGTGGCCGCAGCCTTCGACCATGATCTCCAGCTCGGCTTTCAATGCCATGAGGCTGCGAATACGCTGTTCGACCTCGATGAGCCGCGCTTTGGCGATCGCATCGGCGGAAGCGCAGGATTGATCGGGATCATCCTGCAGCGCCAGCAAGGTTCGGATGGAACCGACCTCGAAGCCGAGTTCGCGGGCATGGCGGATGAAGGCAAGGCGGCGGATGTCGGCAGGTTCATAGGAGCGCTGGTTGCCCTCGCTGCGGCTGGGTGCCGCCAGCAGCCCGATGCTCTCATAGTAGCGGATCGTCGGAACCTTCACCCCGCTCTGGCGGGCTGCATCGCCGATCGTGATCTTTTTCATGATTTTCCTCTTGCACCTCTAGTCGCTAGAGCATGTAGGAAAAATGCTGCTGAAGAACAAGGAAATCCGAAATGGCTGAAGCGGCTCGGGCGAAATACAAAGTTGGCGGCATGGACTGCGCATCCTGCGCGGCGAAGATAGACACCGCAGTCCGCCGCATTGCCGGCGTCGAGGACGTTTCCGTTTCCATGGCCGCCGGCACGATGACCATCAGCCATGACGGTACCAGTGATCTGAAAGCGATCGAGAAGAAGGTGACCGGTCTCGGCTATTCTGTCCTGGCGATGCCGTCGAAGGCGCCGGATTACGATCACGCTGCGCAAGGCCATAAGCATGGTCATACCGATCGTGATCACCATGGGCATACTCATTCTGAAAAGGACATCACGGGGCTGCATGGCTACGAGCATGGGCAGATGGGCGGCCTCTGGTGGCAAAGCAGGAAAGGGCGGCTGACGATCGCAGCCGGTGCGGCTCTTGCCGCGGCCTATGTTGCCGGGCATCTCATGCCGGCGATCGCCTCCTACGCCTTTGTTGCCGCCGTACTGATCGGTCTTGTACCGATCGCCCGCCGCGCGATCACGGCGGCACTTTCCGGAACCCCGTTTTCGATCGAGATGCTGATGACGATCGCGGCCATCGGCGCCGTTATCATCGACGCCGGAGAGGAGGCCGCAGCCGTCGTCTTCCTCTTTCTGGTCGGCGAGTTGCTGGAAGGAGTTGCCGCCGGACGTGCTCGGGCGAGCATTCAATCACTGACGGCGCTCGTGCCGAAGAACGCCTTGCTGGAGGAAAACGGCCAAACGCGCGAAGTGCCGGCGGAAACGCTCGCTGTTGGCTCCACCATCCTCGTCCGCCCGGGCGACCGGATTTCCGCTGACGGCGTCATCGTCTCGGGCGAAAGCGCGATCGACGAGGCGCCTGTGACGGGGGAAAGCGTACCGGTGCGCAAAGGTACCGATGACACGGTCTTTGCCGGAACGGTGAACGGTGATGGCGCGCTCCGTATCAAGGTAACTGCTGCAAGTGCCGACAACACGATCGCCCGCGTCATCAAACTCGTCGAGGAAGCGCAAGAATCGAAGGCGCCCACCGAGCGTTTCATCGACCGCTTCTCGCGCTATTATACGCCAGGCGTCGTCGCCGCCGCGGCATTGGTCGCGATCATCCCGCCGCTCCTTTTTGATGGCACCTGGGACGAATGGATCTACAAGGGGCTTGCAATCCTGCTGATCGGCTGCCCCTGCGCTCTGGTGATCTCGACGCCCGCTGCAATCGCCGCTTCGCTGTCGGCAGGCGCGCGGCGCGGATTGCTGATGAAGGGTGGTGCCGTGCTAGAAACGCTCGGCAAGGTCACCGCGGTCGCGCTCGATAAAACCGGTACGCTTACCGAAGGTAAGCCGCGGGTGACCGACATCGTGCCTTTCGAATTGACGGGGGCTCAAGTGCTTTCGCGCACGGCCGTCCTGGAAAGAAACTCCAGCCACCCTCTCGCACTGGCGATCCTCGATCGCGCAAAGAGCGACAAGGTGCCCGTACCGCCGGCCTTTGAGGTGGAAGCCATTCCCGGCAAGGGCATGACCGGCCGCGTCGGCGGTGAAAGACTAGATCTTCTCTCTCCGTCTGCCGCCCGCGAGACGGGCGCCCTGACGGCCGAACAGGACAAGCGCATCGCTGCATTGAACGAACAGGGCAAAAGCGTATCGGTTCTCCTCGTCGACGGCAAAGCCGCCGGTTTCATCGCCATGCGCGACGAGCCGCGCGGGGACGCAAAAGCCGGCCTCAAGATGCTGTCCGATGCCGGTGTCCGGATCATCATGCTGACCGGCGACAACGAGCGCACAGCAAAGGCGATCGGTGAACAGCTTGGTATCGATATACGAGCCGAACTCATGCCCGGAGACAAGCAGCGTATTGTCGGCGAACTCAAGCGCGAAGGCTTCATTGTCGCCAAAGTCGGCGACGGCATCAACGACGCCCCTGCCCTGGCGGCCGCAGATGTCGGCATCGCCATGGGAGGCGGCACGGACGTAGCGCTGGAGACCGCGGATGCGGCGGTCTTGCATGGCCGCGTCGGCGACGTGGCCGCGATGATCGAGCTTTCCAAGCGGACGATGCGTAACATCTTCGAAAATATCGCCATCGCGCTTGGCCTGAAGGCGGTCTTCCTCGTCACGACCGTCATCGGCCTCACCGGCCTCTGGCCCGCAATTCTCGCCGACACGGGCGCAACAGTGCTGGTGACACTCAATGCGCTGCGGCTGCTACGTCCGGTGCGCTAGCGAGCCAACCATAGCTTGTGATGAATTTTCCATGACACGGGAACCATGTTGCCGTCCGCGCATTCCCGCATTCGGGCTGTATTCGACGAATGCGGCGCCCGGGCAAATCTCGATGGGGAGGATATCATGGATCGCAGAAATCTTACGGCATTGCTGGGCATACTCGCCGTCGCCGGCTATCAGAACCGCGACAAAATCGCCGCAGCACTCCGCGAACTCACGCAGGGTGGCGCACAGCCGCAAACTGCCGGCACGGAGCCCGGCGCGGTGCCCTCGCAACCTTCTGGAGGAAGCTTGGGCGGACTTCTCGGCGGCCTTGCAGGCGGTGGCCTTAGCGACCTCGTCAAGGGCGGCTCCGCCGGCGGTGTCCTGAGTGGCGGCCTTGGCGGCCTACTCGATCAGTTCACCAAGAACGGCTATGGCGATACGGCGGATTCATGGGTATCGCCCGGCGCGAACAAGCCGATCGACGACCGGCAGCTCTCTCAAGCGCTCGGCCCGGACGTTCTCGAAGAACTTTCTGCAAAGACGGGCTTGAGTGAGGATGAAATCCTGAAACGCCTTTCAAAGGATCTACCGAAGGCCGTCGATGACCTGACACCACAAGGTCAGATTCCGAACAGCGCCAACTTTTCGATCTGATTGAAAGGTTTGCCCGGCGCAGTCCCCCGCGCCGGGCATTCGCATTCTTCCTTGGGAGGAAATCTTAATCGACCGCGAAGACCAAGGGCTTGGCCTGGCGGATAGCCCGGTGCGCCGTCAGCTTCGCGAGAACGTCGTCGCCGATCGGACCATCGACATAAAGGAGCGCGATCGCATCACCACCCTGCTTGTCGCGGCCGAGCTGGAAGTTGGCGATGTTCACACCGGCTTCCCCGAGCGTCGTGCCTATGAAGCCGATCATGCCAGGAACGTCGGTGTTGGCAATATAGACCATGTGGCTGCCGACATCGGCATCGAGGTTGATGCCCTTGATCTGGATGAAGCGCGGCTTGCCGTCGGAGAAGACGGTACCGGCGATCGAGCGCGTCATGCTTTCGGTCGTCACCGTGAGCTTGATGTAGCCGTCGAAGACGCCGGTCTTGTCGCGCTTGACCTCGGAGAGCACGATGCCCTTTTCCTTGATCATGATCGGGGCCGAAACCATGTTGACGTCGGCAACTTGCGTGCGGATCAGACCGGCAAGCAGCGCGCTCGTCAGCGCCCGCGTATTCATGTTGGCCGTGGCGCCGTCGTAGAGGATCTCGATTTCCTTGATCGGCTCCTCTGTGACCTGGCCGACGAAGGCGCCGAGAACGTCGGCGAGCCTGATGAACGGCTTCAGGATTGGCGCTTCTTCAGCCGTGATCGACGGCATGTTGATAGCGTTGGAAACGGCACCCTTGACCAGGTAATCCGCCATCTGCTCGGCAACCTGCAGGGCGACGTTTTCCTGCGCTTCCGTGGTCGACGCACCGAGATGCGGCGTGCAGACGACGTTGGGCAGACCGAAGAGCGGGCTTTCTTTGGCGGGCTCGACCTCGAAGACATCGAAGGCAGCACCGGCGACATGGCCGGACTTGATCGCGTCTGCAAGCGCAGCCTCATCGACGAGACCACCGCGGGCACAGTTGATGATGCGCACACCCGGCTTCGTCTTCGCCAGTGCTTCCCTGTTGAGGATGCCGCGCGTCTTGTCCGTCATCGGCACATGCAGCGTGATGAAGTCAGCCTTGGCAAGCAGTTCGTCGAGTTCGACCTTGACAACGCCCATTTCCTCGGCGCGCTCCTTGGACAGGAACGGATCGTAGGCGAGAACGTGCATCTTGAGGCCAATGGCGCGAGCACAGACGATCGAGCCAATGTTGCCGGCACCGATGACGCCAAGCGTCTTGCCGGTGATTTCGACACCCATGAACTTCGACTTCTCCCACTTGCCGGCCTGCGTCGAGGCATCAGCCTGCGGCAGTTGGCGGGCAACGGCGAACATCAGCGCGATTGCGTGTTCTGCGGTCGTGATGGAGTTGCCGAAGGGCGTGTTCATGACGATGATGCCGCGGCGCGAGGCAGCCGGGATATCGACATTGTCGACACCGATGCCGGCGCGCCCAATGACCTTGAGGTTGGTCGCGGCTGCAATCAGCTTTTCCGTCGCCTTTGTGGCGGAGCGGATGGCAAGACCGTCATAGTTGCCGATGATTTCGGCGAGCTTGTCCTTGTCCTTGCCGAGTTGCGGCTGGAAATCGACTTCGACGCCGCGGTCGCGGAAGATCTGGACGGCGGTTTCCGACAATTCGTCGGATACGAGAACGCGAGGTGCCATTGGGGGCTTCCTTCAAAAGTGTTCAGCGATGATAAATGAATGCGAGGCCCCGCTCAGTGAGCGGAGCCGGATGCGATCACGTCAGGCAGCAGCCTGGGAAAGCGTCGCCTTCTGCGTCTCGAAGGCCCAGGAGAGCCAGGGCATCAGCTTCTGCATGTCGGCGGTTTCGATCGTGGCGCCTGCCCAGATACGGAGGCCCGACGGCGCGTCGCGATAATGGCCGATGTCGTAGGCGACACCCTCCTTTTCGAGCAGCGAGACGATGCCCTTGGCAAAATTCGCCTGGCCGTCGGCGTCGAGTGCCGCAACATCCTTGTCGACGATCTTCAGGCAGACCGACGTGTTCGACGCAGTCTCCGGCTTCACCGCCAGGTTGGCGATCCAGTCGTTGGCCACAACGAAATCGGCGATGACCTTGGCATTCGCATCGGCACGCGCCATCAGCGCCCTGAGGCCGCCGAGCTGCTTTGCCCAGACAAGCGCATCGAGATAGTCCTCGACGCAGAGCATCGAAGGCGTGTTGATCGTCTCGCCCTGAAAAATGCCTTCGGAGAGCTTGCCGCCGGAAGTCATGCGGAAGATCTTCGGCAGCGGCCAGGCCGGCGTATAGGTCAGCAGGCGCTCAACCGCGCGCGGCGAAAGGATAATGACACCATGGGCGCCC
Organism: Rhizobium sp. SEMIA 4085; assembly: GCF_013004495.1. NCBI lineage: Bacteria > Pseudomonadati > Pseudomonadota > Alphaproteobacteria > Hyphomicrobiales > Rhizobiaceae > Rhizobium > Rhizobium sp. SEMIA 4085. Next base: position 10,630 of record NZ_JABEPH010000010.1, on the reverse strand, counting down.
TCGCCGCCGAGAACCTTCTGCCAGGAAAAGGTGACGACATCGAGCTTGGCGAAATCGAGTTTCTGCGCAAAAGCGGCAGACGTCGCGTCGCAGATCGTCAACCCCTTACGGTCGGCCGGGATGAAATCACCGTTCGGAACGCGAACGCCCGACGTGGTACCGTTCCAGGTGAAGACCACGTCGCGGTCGAAATCGACGGAGGCAAGGTCTGGCAGCTCGCCGTAACCGGCTTCGAGCTTGCGGACGTCCTTGAGCTTCAGTTGCTTGACGACATCGGTGACCCAGCCGGCGCCGAAGCTTTCCCAGGCGAGCATGTCGACGCCGCGCTCACCGAGCAGCGACCAGAGCGCCATTTCAACGGCGCCGGTATCGGAAGCCGGAACGATGCCGATGCGGTAATCCGCCGGCACTTCCAGGACTTCGCGGGTAAGATCGATGGCTTGCTTCAGCTTTGCCTTGCCGACTTTCGCGCGGTGCGAACGGCCGAGAGCCGCGTCAGACAGGGCATCGAGCGTCCAACCGGGGCGCTTCGAGCAGGGGCCAGAAGAGAAATGAGTATTTTGCGGACGTACGTCCGGCTTTGCGGTCTTCGCCATGTGCTATCCTTCCAGATAGATAGCTCCTCGTTGGGGAGGAGTGTCCCGCCGCCGTGGATATAGATGACGCGCATTATAGTCAACGTGGAAGTGTCGCATCCGGAGGATTTTTTGACGCAGGCGCGATCAAGCCCGCATCGTCCATGCGGGGCCGACAGGGAGAGAACGACCCGAAGAAGGCTGTCCTATGCTATGTGCGACAAGATATGGGCAGTCCCAGCCTTCGACCTGAACACCTGCTAAGCGCACTCGATGCGCAGACAATGGCGCACCTCGAAGTCGAGTTACGAACGTACTCGATCTCGACCCATGACGAAAAAGCCGCCCCGACGGGCGGCTTTCGATCAGTCGCTGAGACTCCGGATCACTTGTAGACCGACGGCTGCAGCGGAATTTCCGGCGGCGGCTCATAGCTTGCCTGCTGGCAACCACCGAAGAGGTAACGGGCACCGACGCGAGCTTCATGAACATTGAAGCCCTTGTCCCGGCCAGGACCACCATTGCTCGCGTAACCGAACATGCTGCCGCCATCGACATGAAGGAAGCGATAGCCGACATCCGCCTTGACGTTACAAGTGACGTCGATCGAGGCGCCGGCCATGAGCGCGTAGCTGAAGCGCCAGTTGCCGCGGCCGCCATGGATCACTTCGTCATCGCAGCCGCCGCCATCATCCTGGCAGGAGACGTTACGAAGGTTTTTCCATTTGACATAGGTACCGCCGATACCGCCGCCGACATAAGGCGTGAAGATGCCGTAAGTGCCGAGGTCGACATAGGCATTCGCCATCAGTGTCCAGGCCGTGAGCGAGGAGACGTCGCGAGACGTACAGGCCTCGAGCGGGGCGCCGCACAGGCCGGTCGTTGAGCCGCGGAAATCAGCCTTGGTCAGGTAGTCGAGCGTGAGGTCCGTGCGGAAGTAATTGTTGATCTGGTAACCAACGCCGCCGCCGACCGTCCAGGAGTCGCGCAGCTCGGCGCTGTCGAAATCGACCTCATTGGCGTTGCTTCCCTGGAAGTAGCGGGCCCCGCGCATGTCGGTGAAGCCGTAGCCGACATCGCCGCGCAGATACCAGCCGGTCGATTCAGTGACCGTGACTTCCGGCGGCATTTCCGGCACGGGCTCGATAGGAGCGAGATCGGCGGCGAAAGCATTTGATGTGACAAGCAATGCGGCAAAGATACCGGCCAAGCTTCTTTTCATGATCCACTCCAAAATCCAGTTGCATCGGCAGAGCGGACCCCCTGCCAATCTGATAGGCTTTGCATGGATAATGAATTGGAAATGTTAAAAGCTGCTTAACTGTAAAAATTAACTACGTTTTTTGCCAAGCAACATGGCTACCAACCCGTTGAATTGAACGGAAACATGTCGAAGCCAAACAATTCTTCGATCTTCTAAGGTTCGACAAGTGATCGCATCAGAGGCCCACACTGGAGAAGGTCAGCCGCGTGAAGATCGTATAGTTCGATTCCGAGACCATCATGGCGACGAAAACAAGCACCAGAACCGGCGGCACCAGGATTGCATAGACAAGTGCCAGCCGCTCCCAGGCCATGTGCATGAAGACGGCGACGATCAGTCCTGCCTTCAGCACCATGAAGAACAGGATCAGGAACCACCGCGCATAGCCCTGGATGGCGAAATAGTCGACCAGGTACGAGAAGGTGCTGAGGACGAAGAGCAACCCCCAGACCAGGAGATAGAGCTTGACGGGGTGTTGTTGTCCGGAATGCGTTTGCGCATGTGCCATGGCAGTTCTCACCACAAATAGAAGAATGCGAAGATGAATACCCAGACGAGATCGACGAAGTGCCAGTAGAGACCCATGATCTCAACGATCTCGTAATCACCCTTGCGGCTGGTAAAAAAGCCCCGCCGCTCCGTGTCGAAATCACCGCGCCAGACCTTGCGGGCGACGATCAGAAGGAAGATTACGCCGAAAGTGACATGGGTGCCGTGGAATCCCGTGATCATGAAGAACGACGAACCGAATTGCGCCGCACCCCAGGGATTTTCCCAGGGCCGCACGCCTTCCGAGATCAGTTTCGTCCATTCGAACGCCTGCATGCCGACGAATGTCGCGCCGAGAACCGCTGTCAACAGCATCAGGGCAGCCGTCCGGCCGCGTTCGCGGCGATATCCAAAATTGACAGCCATCGCCATCGTGCCGGAACTGCTGATGAGGACGAAGGTCATGATGGCGATCAGGATCAGCGGCAATTCCTGCCCACCGATATGAAGTGCGAAGACCTCGCTGGGATTCGGCCAATCGACAGGCGTAGACATGCGCGCAGTCATATAGGCAAGCAGAAAGCAGCCGAAGACGAAGGTGTCGCTGAGGAGGAAGATCCACATCATGGCCTTCCCCCACGAGACGTTCTTGAACGCCCGCTGGTCGGAAGAGAGATCGGCCGCGATCCCACGCAGGCCTTCGGGCCGCTGGAGTGTTCCGCCGGTTTGCGCTTGCGTATATTCAGCCATCCTTCATCCCTCACGAAATCAGCTGGCGGCAGAGATCGACGAAATCATTCGCCCAGCCGGCAAAGAGTGCGAAGAGAACCACCCAGACGAAAAGCATGAAATGCCAGTAGACGGCGCAGAGCTCGAGGCTGAGGTACAGCCTGCGGGCAGGGAAACGACTGTCGAAGGCCCTGCCCGTCGTGCGGCCGAGCACCGCCAGACCGCCCAGAATGTGCAGGCCGTGCAGGCCGGTCAGCATGTAGAAGAAGCTGTTGGCAGGATTGTCGGCAAGCACGTAACCGGCCGCCGCAAGCTCCCGCCACGCCATCACCTGTCCGGCGAGAAAGAGGAATACCGTCGCCAACCCCAAAAGAAGCGCAACCCGCATGATGTCGCTACGACCGCGGCGTGCCTCGCCTTTTGCCCATGCGAGCGCGACGCTGCTGAGCGCAAGCGCGGCGGTGTTGACCCAGAGCAGCCCGGGAATTGGCGTCGCCCACCAGTCGGCTGCCGCCATGCGCATGGAGTAGGCGCTAATCAGAAGCGCAAAGAGCGCGCCAACTACGGCGAGGAAAATGCCGAGCCCGACCCTGGCGGGCGCGATCGGCAATCGCTTTTGGCCGGCCGACTCGGTCACCAGTCCCACTTCCAGCCACGGCTTGGATGTCAGCCGGTGCTGGGTCATCCACCAAAGGACGATGACGGCGATGACCGCCAGGAAGATCATCATGACGCTCATGCAGCTGCTCCCGCCGTCGTCCGGGCGGTGCCCGGATCATTCTGCGCAAGGAAGTCCTGGCTATTGCCTGGCACGCTGTAATCATACGCCCAACGGTAGACCACCGGCAGTTCCTTGCCCCAGTTGCCATGCACCGGCGGGGTCTGCGGCGTCTGCCATTCCAGCGTTGTCGCACGCCACGGATTGCCGCCGGCTTCCCGGCCCCTGAAAAGGCTCCAGACCAGGTTGAACAGGAAGACGATCTGCGCTGCCCCGACAATCAGCGCAGCAGCGGTGATGAAAACGTTCAGCGTATCGGCGGACGGCGGAACGAAAGCCGTCTCGCCCATCTCATAATAGCGGCGAGGCACGCCCACCAGGCCGAGATAGTGCATGGGAAAGAAGATCGCATAGGTGCCGATGAACGTGGTCCAGAAATGGATGTGCCCCAGCGTCTCGTCCAGCATGCGCCCGGTCACCTTCGGATACCAATGATAGATCGCACCGAAAATGACCAGGATCGGTGCCACGCCCATCACCATGTGAAAATGCGCCACCACAAACATCGTATCGGACAGCGGCACGTCGACGACCACATTGCCGAGGAACAGCCCCGTCAGGCCGCCATTGACGAAAGTCAGAATGAAGGCGAGCGCAAAAAGCATCGGCAGCGTCAGGTGGATATCGCCGCGCCAGAGCGTCAGCACCCAGTTATAGACCTTGATCGCTGTCGGCACCGCAATGATGAGCGTCGTGACGGCAAAGAAGAAGCCGAAATTCGGGTTCATGCCGCTGACATACATGTGATGCGCCCAGACGATGAAGCTGAGCGCCCCGATGATCAGGATCGCCCAGACCATCATGCGATAGCCGAAGATATTCTTTCGCGCATGCGTGCTAATGAGATCGGAGACGATCCCGAAGGCGGGGAGCGCCACGATATAGACCTCGGGATGGCCGAAGAACCAGAAGAGATGCTGGAAAAGGATGGGACTGCCGCCACCCTGCTGCAGCTGCGTGCCCATCTCCACGATGGCAGGCATGAAGAAGCTCGTCCCGAGCAGCCGGTCGAACAGCATCATCACGGCGGCAACGAAAAGTGCGGGAAAGGCAAGCAGCGCCATGACCGTCGCGGTGAAAATTCCCCAGACCGTCAGCGGCATGCGCATCAGCGTCATGCCGCGCGCGCGTCCCTGCAGCACGGTCACGACATAATTCAGGCCGCCCATCGTGAAGCCGATGATGAACAGGATCAGCGACGACAGCATGAGAATGATGCCCCAGTCCTGTCCGCCCGGCGTGCCCGAAAGAATGGCTTGCGGCGGATAGAGCGTCCAGCCGGCCCCGGTTGGTCCGCCGGGCGCGAAAAATCCGGCGACGAGCACCAGCACGGCGAGCAGATAGATCCAGTAACTCAGCATGTTGGCATAGGGAAACACCATGTCCCTGGCGCCGAGCATCGGGGGAATGAGGTAGTTGCCGAAACCGCCGAGAAACAGTGCGGTGAGAAGATAGATCACCATGATCATGCCATGCATGGTGATGAACTGGTAATAGTGCTCCGCGTCGATGAAAGCGAAGTAACCGGGAAAGGCAAGCTGCAGGCGCATCAACCAGGACAGGACGAGCGCCACGAAACCGATCGCCATCGCCGTCACCGAGTATTGGACGGCAATGATCTTGGCATCCTGGCTGAAGACATATTTCGTCCACCAGCTCTTCGGATGGTAAAGTTCCACATCTTCGACTTCTGCAGGCGGGATGACCTCCCCGGCGCCCGATCGGATATCGACCATGATATGTCCGTCCTCCCTGTTCCTCCGATAGTTACTGCGCCTGTTCTGCCGGCTGCGCTTGCCCCGATGCCAGCATCTGCGTGAATGTCGTCTGCTCCGCCAGCCACGCCTGGTAGGCGACCTCCTCATCGATCATGACCGTTCCGCGCATTTGCGAATGCCCGACGCCGCACAGCTCGGCGCAAAGGATTTCGAACGTTCCCGTGCGCGTCGGCGTAAACCAGAAATAGGTCACCATGCCGGGGATCATATCCATCTTTGCCCGGAACTCCGGCACGTAGAAATCATGAAGGACGTCGATCGAACGAAGCAGGACCTTGACCGGCTTGCCGATCGGCAGGTGCAACTCACCTCCCTCGACGATGACGTCGTCGAGCCCTGCGGTGTCGTTCTTGTTCAGGCCAAGGGGATTTTCCGGACTGACCTCACGGGTATCGGATTTCCCCAGCCGTCCGTCTGCGCCCGGCATCCGGAAACTCCACTGCCACTGTTGAGCGACGACCTCGATCTGGTGCGCATCGGCGGGCACGGTGATGAACTGGTTCCACACGACGAGCCCGGGCGCAAGCATCGCGGCAACCCCGACGGAGGTTACCACCGCAAGCCATATCTCCAGCCGCCTGTTTTCCGGCTCATAGGCAGCCTGGTTTCCGGGTTTGTGCCGGAACCGGAACACGCAATAGGCCATGAAGGAACCCACCGCCACGAACACCAGACCGGTGATCGCAAAGGTGATCAGCAGGGTGTTGTCGATGTAGCTCCAGTTGGAGGCGATCGGCGTCCACCACCACGGGCTCAGCAAATGGAACACGACGGATCCCACGACCAGCAGAACCAGAACCAGCACGATAGCCATTGCCTGCTCCTTGAACTGTGACTTGCCACAGGGCGAAATCCGCAATCCGTCGGTGTATTTTTAGCATTATCTCACGAACAAGTCGTGTGGACAATGACGACAGCGAAAGCGGCGTTGCGGCGACCGTAAGGCATTCGCATCACATCTATTGGGAAAACTGCTTGAGGTAAGCGATGAGGTTGTTGATCTCGCTGTCATCCTTCAGCCCGGCAAACACCATCTTCGTTCCCTTTATCTTTCCCTTGGGATCGTGGAGATAGTCGCGCAGTGTTGCCTCATCCCAAACAAGCCCGCCCTCGCCTGCTTTCTTCATTGCCGGGGAATAGCTGAAATTCGGATGCGTCGCCGCCTTCCTGCCAAGAATCCGGTTCAGCGACGGACCGACCTTGTTCTTGTCCGTATCGGCCACATGACATATGGCGCATTTTTTGAAAACAGTAGCGCCCGCCGCGGCATCGCCCTCTTGGGCATTCACGCCAAAAGCAGGAAGCATGGCAACACATAAGCCGGCTAAGAGAATGCGATACCGCATGACAACCCAATCCTCCCAGGTTGCCTGAAACGACGGCCGGCGCCATGTTTCTATCGCAATATGGCTTGCCGTGTTGTCGCCGCTGCAGGCGGGTGACACTTGTGCGATCAGGAAAAAGCTATGCCTCCTCGCCGATAAGTCAATTCATCCAATAAGATTGTGCTGAAACGAATGACGCAGGCAAAAAAGCCGGCGCATTGGCGCCGGCTGTGATCGATCATCCAAGGCAGAACTAAGCGGCGGTACGGACGCCCGAGATCATGCCGATCAGCTCGTTGACAATGCGCTCGATCTGCGCCCGGTCGTCGCCTTCCGCCATGACGCGGATTAGCGGTTCGGTGCCGGAGGGGCGGATAACGAGGCGGCCGTTCTTGGAAAGCTCGGCTTCCGCATCGGCGATTGCCTGCTGCACCTGCAGGTCTTCCAGCGGCTTGCCGCTGGAAATGCGGACATTGCGCAGAAGCTGCGGCACCGGCTCGAAGCGGCGGCAGACTTCGCTGACGGTCTTGCCAGTGCGCTTGACGGCAGCAAGAATCTGCAGCGCGGCAACAAGGCCATCGCCGGTCGTGCCGTAGTCCGAGAGCACGATATGCCCGGACTGTTCGCCGCCGACGTTGAAATTGTGCTGGCGCATGTGCTCGACGACATAGCGGTCGCCAACCTTGGTGCGGGCAAGACCCATCCCCTTGCCTTCGAGAAAGCGTTCCAGGCCGAGGTTCGACATCACGGTCGCAACGATGCCGTTGCCGCGAAGCTGCTGGTTCTCCGCCCACGTTTCGGCGATCACCGCCATCAGCTGGTCGCCGTCGACCATCGTGCCGTTTTCATCCACGATGATGACCCGATCGGCGTCGCCATCGAGCGCGATACCGATATCGGCCCGCACTTCGTCGACCTTCTTCTGCAAGGCAACGGGGCTCGTGGAACCGCAGTTGAGATTGATGGTGGTCCCGGTCGGCTCGTTGCCGATCGTTACGACATCGGCGCCGAGTTCCCAAAGCACGGCCGGTGCCACTTTATAGGCGGCACCATTGGCGCAGTCGATCGCAATCCTCAGGCCCTGCAGCGTGACATCGCGCGGCAGCGTGCGCTTCGCATGCTCGATGTAGCGGTCATGCACGCCATCGATGCGCTTGGCACGGCCGATGTCGTCGGACTTGGCAAGTTGCGTGTGGAGATCCTTCTCCATCAAGTCTTCGATCTGTATTTCGATATCGTCGGAAAGCTTGTAGCCGTCGGGGCCAAAGAGCTTGATGCCATTGTCCTCGTATGGATTGTGCGAGGCGGAAATCATGACGCCGATATCGGCACGCAGCGAACGTGTCAGCATGGCGACTGCGGGCGTCGGAATCGGGCCAAGAACGAATGCATCGACACCAGCGGCCGTGAAGCCCGCCACCATGGCATTTTCCAGCATATAGCCGGAGAGACGCGTGTCTTTGCCGATGACCACGCGATGGCGGTGATTGCCGCGGCGGAAGATCGTACCGACTGCAATGCCGACCCGCATCGCCAGATCCGGCGTCATCGGGAAGATATTCGACTGCCCGCGAATGCCGTCTGTGCCGAAGTAACGTCTTTTCATATGGTCCCCTATGCTTTCAGCGCGCCAAGAAGGCAGCGCGTTGCGCCAAGCAATTCAAGCCGCAGAGACGATTCGCCCCAATACAAAGCCTCATTGCGGCCTCTTCATGATAGCGGCATGCCACAAATCCTATGCGCCATCACGTAAATTACCAAGAAAATTGATTATATCCCGTTACCGACGGAAAAAGGCCGGATCTTCTGCTGGAAAATCCGGCCTTGTTCGTTCGAGTTGCTTTCCGTCAATGCGGCTGAGGCTCGAGCCCTGCTTCCGGCTCGTCGCCCTTGGAAGCCGGGCGTGCGCCGGCTTTCGGCACGGCCGAGCCGCGGCTCGGCGGCGAATCGTCGCCAAGGTCGCGAGCGGGCTTTTCACCGCGCAGCAGCGCCTTGATTTCCTCGCCGGTCAGCGTTTCGTACTCAAGCAAGCCTTCGGCAAGCGCGACGAAATCGTCGTGCTTTTCGGTGAGGATATCACGCGCCTGCGTGTATGCCTCGTCAATAAGCCGACGCACTTCGTTGTCGATCTTTTGAGCCGTGGCCTCGGAAACGTTCTTCGATTGCGATACGGAATGGCCGAGGAAGACCTCCTGCTGGTTTTCGCCATAGGCAACCTGACCGAGCTGGTCGGAAAAGCCCCACTGCGTGACCATCGCGCGGGCAAGCTTGGTGGCCTGCTCGATATCCGAGGACGCACCGGAGGTGATGTTCTCCTTGCCGAAGGTTAGTTCTTCCGCAACGCGGCCGCCCATCATGATGCAGAGGCGCGAGACCATCCACTTATAGCTCATCGAGTAGCGGTCGCCTTCGGGCAACTGCATGACCATGCCGAGAGAACGGCCGCGCGGAATGATCGTTGCCTTGTGCAGCGGATCGGCGACGGCGACGTTGAGCGCCGTGATCGCATGGCCAGCTTCGTGATAGGCCGTGAGCTTCTTTTCCGCTTCGGTCATCGCCGAAGAGCGGCGCTCGGCGCCCATCATGATCTTGTCCTTGGCGTCTTCGAATTCCTGCATGGTGACGACGCGCTTGTTGCGGCGTGCGGCCATCAGGGCGGCTTCGTTGACGAGGTTCATCAGGTCAGCACCGGAGAAGCCGGGCGTACCGCGGGCGAGAACCTTGAGGTCGACATTCGGCGCCAGCGGAACGTTGCGGGCATGTACCTTGAGGATGCGCTCGCGGCCGACGATATCCGGATTCGGAACGACAACCTGACGATCGAAACGGCCCGGACGTAGCAGTGCGGGGTCGAGAACGTCAGGGCGGTTGGTCGCGGCGATCAGGATGATGCCTTCATTGGCCTCAAAGCCGTCCATCTCGACCAGCAACTGGTTGAGCGTCTGTTCGCGCTCGTCGTTGCCGCCGCCAAGACCGGCGCCGCGATGGCGGCCGACGGCGTCGATTTCGTCGATGAAGATGATGCAGGGCGCATTCTTCTTCGCCTGCTCGAACATGTCGCGGACGCGACTTGCGCCGACGCCGACGAACATTTCGACGAAATCGGAACCCGAGATGGTGAAGAACGGGACGTTGGCTTCGCCGGCAACGGAGCGGGCGAGCAGCGTCTTACCGGTACCCGGAGGGCCGACAAGCAGCACGCCGCGCGGGATCTTGCCGCCGAGGCGCTGGAACTTCTGCGGATCGCGCAGGAATTCGACGATTTCTTCCAAGTCCTGCTTGGCTTCGTCGACGCCTGCGACGTCATCGAAGGTGACGCGGCCATGCGCCTCCGTGAGCAGCTTGGCCTTCGACTTGCCGAAGCCCATCGCGCCACGCGAGCCGCCTTGCATCTGCCGCATGAAGAACAGCCAGACGCCGAGAATGAGCAGCATCGGCAGCAGCGTGCCGAGATAGCTCAGGAAGCCTGACGAACCGTCGGTTTCAGGCCGGGCCGAAACCAGGACGTTCTTCGACTGCAGGCGCTCGAGCAGGTTGTCATCTATGACAGGAGAATAGGTCTGGAAGGTGGTGCCGTTTTCAACATAGCTTCCCGACACACGGTTGCCCGTGACGACGACTTCCTTGACGCGGCCCGCATCGACCTCACGCAGGAACTGCGAATAGGGTATGTCGCGCGAGCCGGTCTGCGC
>NZ_JABEPH010000126.1:0-14967 GCF_013004495.1 Rhizobium sp. SEMIA 4085 | reverse complement strand
CCCCGAGCCGCCCTTGCGACGGAACGCTCTGCCGGCCCACACCGTTCCCGTTCTCGTCAGCCTGGACGCGATGACACGGACGGCTTTTGCGTCCGCCCCTGGCGCAGGCGCATGAACGGGCCGCACGATCTTGGGGGACAGATGGGGTTCGGGCTGGTCGCGCCTGAAAAGGACGAGCCGTATTTCCATGATGAGTGGGAGAAGCGTGCGCTTGGACTGACGCTATCGTGCGGTGCGTTCGGTGCCTGGACGATCGACGAGAGTCGGCATGCGCGCGAGAATATTCCGCCAGCTGATTATCTCTCCACAAGCTATTACGAAATATGGATGCGGGCGCTGGAAGTGCTGCTCGATCGGCATGGATTTGCAACGGCTGCGGAGATCGATGTCGGCCACAAGCAGACTGCCGGAGCGGTGCCGAAACGGGTTCTGAAGGCGGATATGGTCGCGAACGTTCTGGCGCGCGGCGGGCCTTGCGACCGTCCGGTGGAAAGGGCTGCGCGCTTTGCCGTCGGCGAGAAAGTCCGGACAAAGAATTTCAATCCGCAAACGCATACCCGGCTACCGCGCTATGCGCGTGCCAAGAATGGTGTGGTCGAGGCGGTGCAGGGCTCTTTCGTGTTTCCGGACGACAATGCGCATGGCAAGGGCGAGAACCCACAATGGGTCTATACCGTCGTTTTCGATGGCAGGGAGATCTGGGGCGAGGGCGCCGATCCATCGCTGACGGTCTCGATCGATGCCTGGGAGAGCTACCTTGAGCCTTTGTGAAACGATATCGCCGCTTACGCGATCGCCCCAACTGCCGAAATCCGCCGATGGCGAGCCGGTCTTTCCCGAGCCCTGGGCGGCTGCTGCTTTTGCAATGACAGTGCACCTCCATGAACGCGGTCGCTTCACATGGAGCGAGTGGGCGGAGACGCTTTCGGCCGAACTGCACAAGCCTGGCCGGGCGGTGGATGGCAGCGACTACTTTGACTGCTGGGTCGCGGCGCTGTCCGGGCTCCTAGTCAGCAAAGGCATCGCCGATGCCGGCGCCATCCTTTCGCTGCAGGAGAGCTGGCAGCGTGCGGCGCAAGCCACGCCGCACGGAAAGCCGATCGAGCTTTCCAACGATCCGCTGCGCTGATCGTCACGACGGGAACTGTTTGTAGCACTCCTCGGCCACCTGCCGCAGCATATCGCGCGAAATCTCGCCGGTGACGGCATAGCCGAGCTCGCCGTCGATCCAGTAGAATGTCTCGACATCGCCGGCGGAGGCGAAACGGAAGCTCGTCGTCCGGTTCGCCTTGTTGCGGCCGACCAGCGCCGTCAGGCGTTCGCCAGCCTGATTCTCGTACATAAACATCGCGCCCGGCTTTCCATCCACCGGCAGCAGCCGTCCGCCGACGAGCCGGAAGCCGAGGGGCTGTAGATCCGGCACCTTCAGGTTCGGAATAGAAAGCCGCTTGCCGAGCCAGGTCGCCAGATGCGCTTCCTCATTGGCGAAGACTTCGACAGGATGGCGGACCTCGCCTGCATAGACCAGGAAGGCGTTCTGCGCCTCTGCCGGCAGTGTCTCGGAAGCGGCAAGCTGCAGTTCGGGTTGCTGGACGAGCGGAGGGCCATAATGACCCGCAAGGACGCCAAGCGCGAAGAGAGCGACGGCGGCTGCGGCAATGGCCGAACGTCTCGGCCAAACGGAAACGCCATTTTCCGGATCGACCAGCAGGATGTCATTTTCCTTGGATTTTTCGTAAGCCGCGAACGTTGAACGGATCGCCGCATTCTGTGCCTGCCATGCCGTCACCTTGGCAGCGTCCTCGGGATTGTCCTGCAGCCATGCCTCGACACGGGCGCGGGCGTTTTCGGGCAGTTGCCCGTCGGCATAGGCGTGGAGGTCCGCTTCGGGCACGCTCGAGTTGGTCTCGTTCATTTCGGTCTCCGAAGCGTAATCACATTGTCGGCCTTCATTCGGTCTCCAAGCCGCTGACGGGCGCGCGACAGGCGTGACATGACGGTGCCGACTGGTATGTCGAGCGCGGTGGCCACCTCGCTGTAGGTATAGCCTTCGATGACAACCAGCATCAGCACGGCGCGGTTTTCCTCCGACAGGCTGTTCAGCGCGTCTTCCAGCCGCAAGCGCTCTAGCGGATCGGCGGTCGTCTCGGGTGAGGGCATGTCTTCGGCGCTGTCAAGCTCGACCATCATGCTGGGCGGGCTCTGGCGGCGGGTGTTGCGGTAGAGATTGGTCATGATCGTCAGCGCCCAGCCGCGCAGGTTCAAGCCACGCCACTGCGAACGGCGGGCAAGTACTTTCTCGACACAGTCCTGTAGCAGATCCTCGCCGTCGGCGTCGGAGCGGGTAAGGCTTCGCGAATAGCGCCGGAGCGAGGGAAGGAGGGCCAGGATCTGGCCCTCGAATGTTTCGGGTACGGGTGTCTTCACGCCGGTCCACTCAGGGTTTGGCAAGGTCCCAGTTGCCCCCCACGCCATCGCCGGTGATATCGCCCTTCTTGGTATCCTTCACCCAGAAATAGAGCGGCATGCCGTCCTTGGCCCATTGCTTTGTGCCGTCCTTGCGGTCGATGAGGGAATATGCACCATCGGCCTTCGCATCGCCAGCGGCTATCAGCGGCGGCCAGTTCTTGGCGCATTGGTCGTAGCAATTGGAAACGCCTTTCGTGTCCTTCTTGAAGGTATAGAGCGTCATGCCGTTTTCGCCGGCAAGCACCTTGCCCTTGGCGGATTCGACGGTCATGACCGGCGCTGCCGCGAATGCAGCAGTTGCCGCAGCAGATGCGACGGCGAAAGCGATCACGAATTTTACGGATTTCATGTGGGTCTCTCCTCACGTTCGGCAGCTTTTTTGCTTACCGGTGATGAGACACCGGGAGCAGTGATTTTATTCCATGGGGTGTGAGAGATTTTTTGGATGAATGCCGCGTATGGTGCCGTGCCGAGATTGACCCTGCTTGAACCAGAAACACTCGTCGCTTAGATTAGCGGCCATCGTTGATCTCAGCAGGATGTGTGCAGCAATGGATTTCAACCCGATCGCAACGCCAATTCGCCTTGCCACCGGAGAATTTCATGTCCATGCCTGCATTCATCACACTCTCCAATCTGTCGTGGTCCACGCCTGACGGCCGCCCGCTTTTTTCAAGTCTCGATCTAAGCTTCGGCGCGGACCGAACGGGTCTTGTCGGCCGCAACGGCGTTGGCAAGACCACGCTTCTCAAGCTGATCTCAGGCGAACTCCAGCCTTTGTCCGGGACCATTGCGTTAGGCGGCCGCCTGGGCGTGCTCCGCCAAAGGGTCCAGGAGGAAGCCGAAGAAACGGTTGGCGCTCTCTTCGGCGTGACCGAGGCGCTCGCCGTCCTTCGGCGTGCCGAGGCGGGCGAGGCGACCGCTGAAGAGGTTGCATCGGCCGACTGGATGCTGGAAGCCCGCATTGCTTCGGCCCTCGATCGCGCAGGGATCGACGCAGAGCCCGAAACGCACCTTGTTGCACTGTCGGGTGGACAGCGCACGCGGGCAGGGCTTGCAGCGCTGATCTTCTCCGAGCCCGATTTTCTCATCCTGGACGAGCCGACCAACAATCTCGACCGTGAAGGCCGCCAGGCCGTCATCGACCTCATTGCACACTGGCGGGCGGGGGCCATCGTCGTCAGCCATGACCGGGAATTGCTCGAAACCATGGACGCCATCGTCGAAGTGACTTCGCTTGAGGCTACGCGTTACGGCGGCAACTGGAGCCAGTATCAGGAGCGCAAGGCTTTAGAATTGGCTGCCGTGCAGCATGATCTCGCCGATGCCGAGAAGCGTGTGGCCGAGGTTGCCCGCAGCGCCCAAGCAACGGCCGAACGGCAAGCTCGCAGGGATCGTATCGGCCGGAGGAAGGCTGCCAGAGGCGACATGCCGCGTATTGTCGCCGGCGGCTTGAAGGAGCGCAGCGAAGCAACAGGCGGCGATAACGCCCGGCTTGCCGAACGCCGGCGTACCCAGGCGCTCGAAGATGCGGCAGCCGCGCGCGAGAAGATCGAAATCCTGCAGCCCTTTTCAGTGACGCTTCCGCCGGCCGGACTGCCTGCCAACAAGGTCGTCCTGAAGATGGATTCGGTGACGGCGGGCTATCGGCCTGCCGAGCCGGTCCTCAGCGATCTGTCCTTCGGCATCGTTGGACCGGAGCGCATCGCCGTCACCGGCCCGAACGGTTCTGGCAAGACGACATTGCTGGCGCTTGTCACCGCGGAGTTGAAGCCCTGGACCGGGACGGTCTCGGTCATGACCAAATTCGCAATGCTCGATCAGCAAGTGAGCCTTCTCGATGCGTCGCTTTCGATCCGCGAGAACTTTCTGCGGATAAATCCGCGCGCGGTTGAAAATGCTTGTCGCGCGGCGCTTGCCCGGTTCATGTTCAGGGCCGATGCGGCGCTCCGGATCGTATCGACGCTCAGCGGCGGCCAGCTGTTGCGCGCTGGTCTGGCGTGCGTTCTGGGCGGACCGGAACCGCCGTCGCTCCTGATCCTGGACGAGCCGACCAATCATCTCGACCTCGATTCGATCGCTGCGGTCGAGAGCGGATTGCGTGCCTATGACGGCGCGCTGCTGGTCGTCAGTCACGACGAAGTCTTCCTGGAAGCCATTGGGATTACGCGCAGACTGGAATTGCCTACGGCCCGTTTACCAGCTTGAGGATAAGCTGCTGGATGTTGCCGCCTTGGCCCATTTCGACTTTGTCGAAGTCGCGGCCCTGCTGGCGCTGGTATCCGGAGAGTTCGCCCAGGCGTTTTGTCAGCACGACGCGGATCTTGCTGCAGTCCGGATCGTCGGCGGCGGTGAGGCCGAGGCTGTAGGCTTCAATCGCCTTGACCATATGCTTTATGGTTTCGCCGTGCCAGCGCTCGTGGGTCTCGACCCCAGTAATGAAGGTGTCCCAGCTCGCCTTGGTTGCAGGTGGCAGCTGTGTCGTCGGCTTAGGTAGAGTGTAAGTGATAATCAGTTTCGGCCGCGCCACAGTCAGCCTGCAGGACCTGTCCGCCTGCGGCTCGTATTTCCTGGTCCAGGTGAGCTTGAAGGTCGTGTGCGCGATGACGCGTCCGATGCCAGCCTTTGGGCCGTGTTCGCCGATCGATGCGTAGAGCTCGGCGCCGGATCTGCCAGTGATGGTATAGGGCTTGACCTGTTCGACGGCCTGCCATTCCGCGTGGGCGGCAGCAGGTATCGGCAGGGCCGCCATCATTACGCATAACTGAATGCTTCTTCTCACGTGAATCCCTCAAGCAACGGGGCGACACTAAAGGGCGCAAAACCTGCGTTCAAGCGGCTGAAAGCAGGCAATCGCCCGGCAGCAATCTGCGGGCGCACTTTTCCACCTTGCTTCGCGGCTGCGAATCCTGCCAAGTCGCTCCCATGCAATTTGCTCCGCAACAGGACGAAGCCCTGAAGGCCGTTTCGAAATGGCTGAAGGAGGGCCGCTCGCCGCTCTTCCGTCTGTTCGGCTATGCCGGAACGGGCAAGACGACGCTCGCGAAGCATTTTGCGGAGAATGTCGATGGCGACGTGTTGTTTGCCGCCTTTACCGGCAAGGCGGCGCAAGTGTTGCGATCGCGCGGTGCCAGCAATGCCAAGACCATCCATTCGCTGATCTATCGCCCGCGTGGGGAAGAGGCTGTCGAGGACGAGGAAACCGGCAAGACCTCGATGACGCCGATGTTCACCATCAACCGGCAGAGCCCGGTCGCCAAGGCGGCGCTGATCATCGTCGACGAATGCTCGATGGTCGACGAGGCGCTTGGAAAGGACCTGATGAGCTTCGGCACACCGATCCTGGTGCTCGGCGATCCCGGACAGCTGCCGCCGGTTTCGGGCGGCGGCTTCTTTACCAATCAGGAGCCGGATTACCTGCTGACGGACATTCACCGCCAGGCGCGCGACAATCCGATCATTAAGCTTGCGATGCAGGTGCGCGAAGGCAACGAGATCATGTATGGCGACTACGGCACCGCCCAGGTGATCGCCAAGAACGAAGTCAACCAGGCCCTGGTGCTCGATGCAGATCAGGTGCTTGTCGGCACCAACCGCACGCGGCGCCGCTATAACCAGCGCCTGCGGGAGTTGAAGGGCTTTTCGGCGGATTATCCGCAGACGGGCGACAAGCTCGTCTGCCTGCGCAACGACCCCGCCAAGGGGCTGCTCAACGGTTCGCTCTGGCAGGTCATGACGTCATCGAAGGAGACGACGAAGCCGGGCATCAACCTGCTCGTGCGGCCGGAAGACGACGACATGGATCGCGGCGCGGCCAAGATCAAGCTGCTGAAGCAGGTTTTCGAGGATGTCGAAGGCGAAATCCCGTGGAATACGCGCAAGCGCTACGACGAATTCGATTACGGCTATGCGCTCACCGTGCACAAGGCGCAGGGCTCGCAGTGGAACAATGTCGTGCTTTTCGATGAAAGTTGGGCCTTCCGCGATACGCGCGAACGCTGGCTTTACACGGCGATAACGCGCGCGGCGGAGACGCTGACGATCGTGCGGTGAAGCTGCGGAAACGGCGGCGGCCGTTGCCAGAACGTTATACCTTGACGATGCCGAGAAGCACTGCCTTGGTGATCGCCTGAAAGCGGTTGTTTGCTCGGAACTTCAGGATGATGTCAGCTTCGAGCGCCTGTGCTTCGTCATGCTTCAGGTCAAGCGCGCGGGCGATACGCTGCGTCGAGAAGCCTTCGGCCATCAACGAGAGGCAGCGCAGTTCCTCATCCGAAAGGGAGGCTTGATCCTCGTTGTCGTTCAGCGGCGGTATCTCGCTGCTGGCGTCGGGGTCGAGCAAATCGCTCACCTGTTGCAGCTGACGGTGCAGCGTCGACATTTCCGCCGTCAGCTCGCGCTTGCGCACGGCGAGTGCCTCCTGGAAGATTGCCTCTGCTTCCTCCTGCGAGGAGGCACGGCGCAATTCGTCCATCAGTTCCTGAACGACCGCAATCGGCATTCCGGTTTCGCGGCAGACGTTGATGACGGCCATGCGCATCACGTCGTCCTCGCCATAAACGCGCATCAGGCCGATACGGTTTGCCGACAGCAATCCTTTCTCTTCGTAGAAATGCAGCGTCCTGTGCGTGACCCCGAATGCGTTCGCCATCTCGGCGATAGGCACCGGTCCCTCAGGCAAATCCGGCGGCAGTGCGGCAGATGGCAGGAACCGGTATCTGGACCGGCGCTCCGAAGACTTACCGGCGGCGGCACGTTTGGTACCGTCTGGCATGAACCCTCCTGGGGCAAAAGTTGCACCTCATGCGGTTTTGCCAGTTGCTTCGAAGGCGCTGCGGAGTGGTGATTCCTCGAGGCGTTCTTGTCGTCGGGAAGAAGCAGTACGCGGCGTACTTACTCGATACTTATTCTCACGTTATGCGTGAACGTACATTTTTGTAAGTGCTAAAAATAATCGCTTTTAAATAGGATAGCAACGCAGCGCCCGAAAACTTATATCCAACGTAACGTTGGCCGGATAGGGTGCCCGCGGCGGCTGAATTTCTTGCGGCCGAATGGGAAATACTCCTGCCGTAGACCCTTTGCGACCATGCGGTCGTCCATCACAGATTTGCATGCAGTCATATGCGAATCTCGTTGGCCTCGCCGGGCCCATTGGCATAAAAAGCAGCTCACGCTTTTCGCACTGAATGGATCATCGACATGCCGACGACGCTTTCCGTCAATCTCAACGCCATCGCCATGCTTCGCAACAGGCGCGATTTGCCCTGGCCGAGCGTCGAGGCGCTGGGGCGCATCGCCTTGCAGTCGGGGGCCAGCGGGCTGACCGTCCATCCGCGGCCCGACCAGCGGCACATCCGCTTCTCTGACCTGCCGGTGATCCGCAATCTGATCGACGACGAGTTTCCGGAGGCCGAGTTCAATATCGAGGGCTATCCGACGCAGGAATTCCTCGAACTCTGTAAAGGTGCCGCGCCCGAGCAGGTGACCCTCGTGCCTGATGATCCATCGCAGGCGACCTCCGACCACGGCTGGGATTTCCGCAAGCACCAGGCTTTTCTCACGGATGTCGTCGCAAAACTGAAGAAGATGGGTACCCGGGTTTCGCTGTTTGCCGACGGCGACGGCGATGCCGAGGCGGTGAAGATCGCCAAGGCGACGGGGGCGGACCGGATCGAGCTTTATACCGGTCCTTATGGCGGCTGCTACGATGCCCCGGAGCGGGCAAGCCCCATTCTCGAAGCGCTCGGCAAGACGGCGGACGCAGCACTCGCAATCGACCTCGGCGTCAATGCCGGCCACGACCTGACCGTCGCCAACCTGCCGCCGCTTGTGAAGCGCATCCCGACGCTTGCGGAAGTTTCGATCGGTCACGGCCTGACGGCGGATGCACTGGAATACGGCATGGCGCAAACCGTGCGGCGGTTCTGCCGTGCGTGCGGGCAGAAGATATGAAGTGCTTCTTCTTTCGAACGGGGGGCGCGCAACGAGAGTGCAGAGGGTCTCGACGTCTCATCTCCTCATCTCTGTCCTCGGGTGAGACCCGAGAATTGTCACAGAGATCCAGCTACGGCGCGTCTTCGCGGCGAATGACTCATTTATACCTTGAAGGGAGTGTCCTGCGCTCCGCTCGATTCCTGTGAAAGGCACGCGAATGAGAAAAGGGAGGGCAGGGCAAGACAGCGGCGTCCTGTTTGCCGCTCCTGGCTGCGATTGAAGTGCCAGGAGATGCCCGCCTTGCCCTCCTCATCAACTCTTGATGAGGCAGAAACCGACGCTTACGTCAGCAGAGCCGCCTTGTTTGCAACGAAGAAGTCGTCGAGCTTCTGCGTCTGCTTGCCGGTCAGCGCCCTGAAGTCGTCTGTGAGGAGGTCGAAGTTGCCGGCGCGGATGTTGGCGTCGGCTGAGACCAGCATGTCGGCGACAAAATCGGGAAGGCCTGCGCCGCGCATGCTCTGGCCGAGTTGCTCGTCGCTGACCTTGACGGCCTGCAAAGGCTTTCCGACAGCAGCCGCGATGCCGGCGGCGATCTCGTCGGCGGTCAGCGATTGGCTGCCCGTCAGCGTGTAGGTCGCGCTCTCACCCGTTGCGGAGGCGAGGGCGGCGGCAATTGCCAATGCGCAGTCTTCGCGCGAGATATTGGAAACCTTGCCGTCGCCGCTTGCCGTGTACCAGCTGCCGGACTGCAGGTTATGCGGCATGCCGTGTAGATAGTTGTCGAAATACCAGGCGTTGCGGATGATCGTGTAGGGAACGCCGGCAGCCTTGATGGCGTTCTCGGTGCCGAGGTGATCCGGTGCGAAAGTGACGAGCGACTTGTCCGGCGAGGGCATCGAGGTATAGGCGATGTGCTTCACGCCGGCTTTTGCCGCAGCCTCCACGGCGGCCTTGTGCTGCGTCAGACGCTGGCCGGGGACGGCCAGCGCGTCGGTGCTGATGATCAGCAGGCGATCGACGCCCCTGAAAGCGGCTTCGAGGCTTGCCGCATCGTCGAAATCGGCCTTGCGGGTGGCCACGCCTTTGGCGGCGAGCGACGCGAGTTTCGCCGGGTCGCGGGTGGCGGCGATGATGCTTCCGGCCGGAACCTTGTAGGTTTCGAGCAGGTGATGAATGACGCGCCGGCCAAGCTGGCCGGCCGCGCCGGTGACGAGAATCGTTTCGCTCATAGGTCTTCCTCTATATGGTCTCAAAAAGAGAGCAGCTCTAGAATAGGAATTGACTTCGAGCTGTAAAGAAGGCAGTTTTTCCGCTCTACGTTACCAAAAGGGAACCATCCCATATGAGCGCTGTCCTCAATCTAAAGAGCAAGCCCGCCCCCGGCATCCGCCGGGAGATCGATCTGGGGAGTCTCGATTTCAGCAATTGTCCAGTCCGGGACATGATGCAGCAGATCGGCGGCAAGTGGTCGACGCTGCTTTTGGAAGCGCTTGCCGCGCGGCCATACCGTTTCGGCGAGCTGCGGCGGAAGATACCGGATATCTCGCAGAGGATGCTGACGCAGACGCTGCGCGACCTGCAGCGCGAAGGCTATATCGAGCGGGAGGTGTTTCCGACGAAGCCGCCAAGCGTCGAATACCGGGTCACCGAACTCGGGCGCTCGCTTTACGCCACGCTGGCGCTGCTTTTGAACTGGGCGGAAGCAAATCATGACGCCGTTCGCGACGCTCGCGCCCGCTTCGACACTGCTGAAGGTTGAGGCGCAGCTTACTTTCCGCGCCCCTCGGTGAGGAAGAGCAGGAAGGCGAAAGCCGGAAAACAGAAGCCGATCCAGGCTGTCATCGTCCATCCACCTGCCGCATAGGCCCAGCCGCCGAGCGCGGAGCCGAGAGCGCCGCCGGCAAAAAAGGTCGCCATGTAAAGACCGTTCAGCCGGCTTCGGTGGTCGGCGCTGATCGCATAGATCGCGCGCTGGCCGCAGACCAGATTGGTCGTCACGCCGAAATCCAGAAGGATCGCGGCTGCCGTCAAAAGGACAAGCGCGGTCGGCGAGCCGTCGGCTGCGAAATGGCTGATGACGAAGGACACCATGCCGATGAGCATGGCAAAGGCAGAAGCGATCTGCGTCAACCCACGATCGGCCAGGCGTCCGGCAATCGGCGAGGCGACGGCACCGGCAGCGCCGGCAAGCGCGAAGAGCGCGATACCGTTCTGGGTTAGGCCGAAAGCCGGGCTTGCAAGTAAAAGCGGCGTCGTCGTCCAGAACAGGCTGAAGGCACCGAACATTCCGGCCTGATAGAGCGCGCGGCGCTGCAGGATGCGGGAGGTCATCGCAAGGTGTAGCATCGAGGCAAGCAATGCGCCGTAGCCGAGCTTCGTGTGCGGGATGCGAACCGGCAGCTTTGCGCGCAGGATGAGGACCAGCCCGACCATGACGACTGCGGTGATGTAGTAGACCATGTGCCACGACGAGGCTTCGGCGATGAAGCTCGCAAAGGGACGGGCCAGCATGATGCCGCAGAGAAGGCCGCTCATGACGTTGCCGACGACACGGCCGCGCATCGCATCCGGCGCCATATGGGCGGCGAAAGGCACCAGAACCTGCACCGCGACCGAAGAGAGGCCGATACAGAGCGAGGCCAGCAGGAACAGGGCGGGCGTTGAGGAGAGTGCTGCGCCGATGAGCGCGACTGCCGATACTAGGATCAGCATCAGCACGAGGCGGCGGTTTTCGAGCAGGTCGCCGAGCGGCACGATGAGGAGCAGGCCGAAACCGTAGCCGATCTGCGTCAGCGTCACGATCAGGCCCGTGGCTGCCGGCGTGAATCCGAGATCGGCACTGATCGGGCCGGCCAGTGGCTGGCCGTAATAGAGGTTGGCGGCGACGAGGCCGCAGGCGGCCGCGAAAAGGAATGTCATAAAAGGCGAGATCGCCCGGGGTATAGCGGCCTCGTTCGTTGCAGTTGAAATACTCATGAAAAACTCCGGTATGCTGATCTGGGGGAGGATCGGTCTTGAAGTCGTTCTGCGCCACCCGCTTGTTGCGGGCGAAGCGCTGTCAGTCGAGAAGTTTTATGGCGGCGTCCGCCACGGCGGTCATGTCGTCCTCTCGGCGGCCCGTCTTGCCGGCGACGCGCATGCCCTTCGTCAGGCAGAGCAGGGCGCGGGCAGCCGTTACAGCGTCCAGCATTTTTGGGATCGAGCCGTCGCACTGGCCGAGCCGGATGAGGTTCAGCAGCAAGTCTTCGTTGGCGGCAAAAGCAGCCGCGACGCGCTCCGCGGCCTCCTCGTCGAAGATCGCAAGCTCGTTGGCGCTACCGACGACGAGGCAGCCGCGCCGGCCGATGTCGCCATGCGATGACGCAGCGTAAAAGCGCAGGATTTCACGGATTTTGTCACGGCCGGTCTCGACCCTGCCCAAGCGCTCATCAAGCAGGCCGCGGCGCACGGCGCGGTACCGGTCAAAGGCGGCAAGAAAGATGCCGCGCTTGTCCTTGAAGGCCTTGTAGACGCTGCCGGAGGTAAGCTCCATCGCGTCCGTCAATTCGCTGATCGAGGCTGCGTGGTAGCCCCGCTCGGAAAAGACGCAGAGCGCCTTGTCGAGCGCTGCGTCCATGTCGAATTCGCGCGGCCTGCCGCGGGTTCGGCTTTTGTCATCGAGAGTTGCCGTCGTCATGGCTCACGTAATTAGGAAATGATCGTTTCCAAATCAAGCGAAACTTTTGCGGCACGACAGCATCAGAGGTCGAGAACCCAGGTCTGGCCGTTTTCCTCTGGCCCGAACATGCGGTGTCTCTCTTCGGAGACAAGACGGAAACCGGCTTTGACATAGATGCTGCGTGCGGCGTGCAGAACGTCGTTGGTCCAGAGCGATGTCTGGCGGTAACCTTTCGCCCGCGCGAAGCGAATGCACTCGTCGACCAGCGTCTTGCCGAGACCAAGCCCCCGCGCGGCCTCCTCGACATAGAGGAGGCGGAGCTTGGCAACGCCGTCGCCACCGTTCGTCACAAGAATAGACCCGACGTTGATGCCATTGCGCTCGGCGATCCAGCAATATTCCATCGCCGGATCGAAGGTCGCCAGGAACTTGCCGGCGACCTCGGCCACCAGGCCCTCGAAGCGCATGTCCCAGCCATATTCCTCGGCATAGGCCTTGCCCTGGCTCGGCCCGGACCAGCCGATATCGCCGGGTCTATGTGCGCGGCTGACCGCAGGGGACCGTTTGACGCCCGGGTCGAGCAGCGAGCGGATGGTCTGCATCGCGTTGACGACGATTTGCGACTCGCCAAGGGCAAGCGCATCGAAACGTTCGGCGATCTGCACGTTCGAGCGGCGGCCGAGTTCCTGCAATTGCTCGCCTCCCTTGCCGGTGACCGTGATGATCTGGCTGCGCAGATCGGCGGGATCGGCCTTCGTCTCGATGAGACCGTCGCTGCGGAAGCGCTTCAAAATGCGGCTGAGATAGGCGGGATCGAGATGCAGGTCGCGGACGAGCGCGACGGCGCTGATTCCGTCATGCGCGCCGATTTCGAACAGCACCCGTGCGTCCGTCAGGGTGAACGGCGAGTCGAGATAGGCTTTGTTCAGCACGCCGAGGAAGTTGGTGTAGAAGCGATTGAAGTCGCGGGCGGCATCGATAAGGGAGGAATCGGGCATGGACAAAATCTCCTGATAGGAGACCTTGTCCTGCAATTGATTGACTCAGTCAAGTAAGCTGCATGTTATGCAGCCTCTGTTTCATCGCTCCGCTCCTTGCCGATTGAAAAATCGACGGCCGCCCTTGCATGGATCGCCGTGGTGTCGAAGCCGGGCAGAGGCAGCTTGCCGGGGTCCAGGATGAGGCAGATCTCGGTGCAGCCTAGAATGATGCTGTCGGCGCCTTTGGCGCGTTCGCGTTCGATGATGTCCATCAGCTTCGTCCGCGAACTGTCGAGCACCTTTCCGGCGCAAAGTTCGTTGAAGATGATGTCGTGAACGACAGTGCGGTCGGCTGCATCCGGGACCGTCACGTCGACGCCCACGCCCTTCATGCGGTCGGCGTAAAAGCCATGCTCCATCGTGTAGCGGGTTGCGAGCAGCAGCGGACGCTTGCGCCCGGCCGCCTTGAGCGACTTCGCCGTCTCGTCGATGATATGGATCAGCGGAACCGAGAGGCGCGATGCCACCTGATCGGCGATCAGGTGCATGGTATTGGTGCAGATGAGTACGCAGCGGACGCCGGCGGTCTGCAGGCGAAGCGCTACATCGCCGAGGCGTGCTGCAGCGCCGTCCCAGTCGCCGGCCTTCTGCATGGTGACGATCTCTTCGAAATTGACGGAATGCATGACGAGTTCGGCCGATGCGAGACCGCCAAGGCGTTCGCGGACCATCTCGTTCACCAGACGATAATAGATCGCCGAGCTTTCAAAGCTCATGCCGCCGATCAGGCCGATTGTCTGCATTTCCACGCTCCTGCTTTTTGATTTCTGAGGCCGAAAGGATGCCTCAGTCGCTGCGCCGAATATTTGCATTCTTTGACGTTGATTGCAGTGACGAGCTATCAGTTTGCGCAATATTTTGGTAATGTGCAAAAAATCAGCGTCAATTAAAGAGATGGCAATGCTTGACGATCGCGATAGAAAGATTCTCGACCTTCTCCAGGCCGATGCCGGCATTTCCGTCAGCGATCTTGCCGAGCGCGTCGCGCTTTCGGTTTCGGCCTGTTCACGCCGCATCCAGCGCCTTGAGGAAAGCGGCCACATTGCCCGACGCATCGTTGTGCTCGACCGCAAAAGGATGGGCGTGCCGACCACCGTCTTTGCGCTGATCAAGACGGCGCATCATTCCGACGAATGGATTGAGACGTTCCGCAGGGCGATCAGCGGCATTCCGGAGATCGTCGAGGCCCATCGGCTCACGGGCAATCAGGATTACATCCTGAAGATCGTGCTGCCGCGCGTCGAACATTACGACGTCATCTACAAGCAGATCGTCCGCAAGATCGAGCTGTTCGACGTCTCGGCTTCGATTTCCATGGAGATATTGAAAAGCGGCAGCGCGATCCCGGTCGGCTATGCCGATTAAGATCGCACGGCAGCTATGTTGAAGGGGCCGTTGAAACCTGCCTGCAAAGGGCGACATTTGCGTCAGCAAACAGCAAACAGCAAACAGCAAACAGCAAACAGCAAAAAGGCTATGTCATGAGCGATCATCGGATCGTCGTTGTCGGCGGGGGTTTCGGCGGGCTACAACTCGTCAACGGGCTCAAGGGTACCGGGGCCAAGATCACACTGGTCGATCGTCGCAACCACCATCTCTTCCAGCCGCTGCTCTATCAGGTCGCGACGACGATCCTATCGACATCGGAGATCGCCTGGCCGATCCGTCATCTCTACAGCAACAGGCCGGATGTTACGACGCTGCTCGGCGAAGTCACCGGCGTCGACACCGCGGCAAAGCAAGTGACATTACGCAGCGGCTTGACGTTAAGTTATGATACGCTCGTTCTGGCCACCGGCGCAACGCATGCCCATTTCGGGCGCGACGGAGGGGCGCCCGGTGCGCCAGGCCGCAAAACGCTGG